>NZ_CALLUR010000044.1:0-9522 GCF_938010445.1 uncultured Thermus sp. | reverse complement strand
TGGCTCTATGAGGGCATGGCCAAGGCCTTCCGCGAGGGGGCTGCCCGGCTGGCGGTTTCCGGCAACGACCCCAAGGCCCTCGAGGGCCTTCCCCCAGAGCGCATAGGCCGGGCCCAGCAGGCGCAAAGCCGGGCCTACAAGCCGGCCCTCGAGGCCATAAGCGAGTTCGTCACCAACTGGACCATCGTGCCCTTCGCTCACCCTGGCTGGGCCAAGGCGGTCTTTCCCCAGCTACCCGAGGAGGAGGCGGTGGCCCAACTCTGGCAGGCCATCTTCCAGGCCACCCGCGCGGATACCCTAGACCCCGTGGCCGCCTGGGAAGCCCATAACCGCTCCTTGCACCAGAAGGTGGCTTACCTGAACGAAAGGCGTTTCTCCGCTATCCACTTCCGAGGCCCAGGAACCGACTTGGTGGTGGGCCTGGCGGAAGGGCACCTCTGGCAAGGAGGGGCCACCCCCACCCAGAAGGGGCTTCTCTGCAATCCCAACCTACCCACGGAGGAGGTCTTCACCGCACCCCACCGGGAACGGGTGGAAGGGATCGTGCGGGCCAGCCGCCCCTTGGCCTTGGGGGGGCAGCTGGTGGAGGGCATCTGGGCCCGCTTTGAGGGGGGGTATGCCGTGGAAGTGGGGGCGGAAAAGGGGCAGGAAGTTCTCCTTAAGGCCCTCTCCACCGACGAAGGCGCCCGGCGCCTAGGAGAGGTGGCCCTGGTGGCCGCCGACAACCCCATCGCCAGAACGGGCCTGGTTTTCTTTGACACCCTCTTTGACGAAAACGCCGCCAGCCACATTGCCTTTGGCCAAGCCTATGCCGAAAACCTGGAGGGCCGCCCTACAGGGGACGAACTCCTTAGGCGCGGGGGTAACCAAAGCCTGGTGCACATTGACTGGATGATCGGCTCGGAGGAGATGGACGTGGATGGGCTCCTAGAGGATGGTACCCGCATTCCCCTGATGCGCAAAGGGCTTTGGGTGGTCTAGGGCGGGTTGACCTGGTGGGAGGGGCTCTGGCCCCTCTTCTTTAGCCCACTTTATGTGAGTACCTTCACGATGCAAGTCGCTTGTGCTTTTCCTCCCCTCTAAACAAAGGACAAGGCCCCCCTAAACCAGCCCACCAGGTCCTCCGCGTCCTCCAACCCCACGGAAACCCTTACCAGGCCCGGCGTAACCCCCGCCTGTAGCCGGCCCTCCTCGGACAGGCGGCTATGGGTGGTGGTCCACGGGTGAACCAGAAGGGTGCGGGCATCCCCCAGGTTAGCGGCCTTGGGCAAGGGAATGGCCCCTAAAAAGCGGCCTGCCGCCTCCTGGCTTCCCAGGTCCAGGGTGAGCATGGGCCCCCCCGAGGCCAGGTACTTCCGGGCCATGGGGTAGGCTGGGTCTTGGGGCAAGCCAGGGTAACGAAGGGCTTGGATCTTGGGATGGCCCCTAAGAGCCTCCGCCAGATGCAGGGCCGTTTCGCTCATCCGCTTTACCCTGAGGGCTACGGTCTCCAGGCCCTGGAAGAGAAGGTAGGCGTTGAAGGGGGATAGGGCCATACCCATAAGGGAAAGCCCCAGGGTGCGCACCCTTTCCGGGTAGCACCTAGGCCCCAAGGCCTCCCAGGGCACCTGGCCCCGGGCATCGGGCTCTAGAAACTGGGGGTAGTGCTGCCAGATCCCCGTCTCCCGCACCAAAACCGCCCCCCCCAGCACCGAGCCGTGGCCGCTCGCCCACTTGGTGAGGCTTTGTACCACCACGTGGGCTCCCCACCTTAGGGGCTTGGCCAGCGCCCCCGCGGCCCCGAAGGTGTTGTCCACCACCAAGGCGATCCCCTTCTCCTCGGCCACGGAGGCCAGGCCCTCGAGGTCCGGCACCATCAGGGCAGGATTGGCCATGGTCTCCACGAAGATGGCCCGGGTACCCTCGGTAAGGGCCTCGCGAACCCGGTGGGGCTCGGGCTCCACGTAACGCACCCGTATCCCCCAAGGGGCCAAAACCTGCTGGAAAAGGCCGATGGTCTGGCCGAAAAGCCCCTTGGCCGCCACCACCTCATCCCCTGGGCGGAGCAGCGCCATTAGGGCAGCGAAGGTGGCCGCCTGCCCCGAGGCAAAAACCACCGCCTCCATGGCTCCCTCAAGGGCCTTAAGCCTATCCTCCAAGGCCTTGGCCGTGGGGTCCTTCTGCCGGGCATAAACGTAGCCCTCCCCAGTGGCAAAGCGCTTTGCCCCCTCCTCCAGGGTCCTAAAGCCGTAGGCGGCCACGGCGTAGATGGGAAGCCCCACCGCTCCATGGGGGTCCTCGGGTAGCCCCGCGAGCACCGCCAAGGTGTCGTAGTTCATACCCCTAAGTTTAGCTTTTCCCTAGGCTTCGCTGGCTTGTAAAACCCTTTCGGCAAGTCGCTCCCCGGCCTCCAGAAGCGGATGGAACACCACATCCACCCCCGCCTGCAAAAGCCGGGCGTCCTCCTCCTTGGCGTAACTCACCGCCCCCACCACGCCCGCAAAGCCTTTGGCCCGCAGGGCCCTGGTGGCCTGGAGGCGGGCCTCGAGGTCGGGGAGCGCTAGCACGACCCCCTTAACCCCCCTCAGGTCCAGCCCCTCCCAAAGGGCCTGGTCCTCGGCATCCCCATAGAGCACCCGCCGGCCCTTGGAACTGTGGTACTCCACCTTGGCCGGGTCGCTATCCAAACCCAAGACCCTCTCCCCTTTCTCCGCCAGGAAGCGGTAGGCCGCTGTCCCCGTCCGCCCCATGCCCACCACCAGCCACCTGGCCCCCAAGGCCCCTTGCGGCTCCTCGTCAGGGTGTAGCCCGGGCCGTTCCCACCCTTTAAGCCAAGGCTTCCACCTTTCATAAAGGAGGTGGGCTTTCTGGACCATCGGGGCTCCCAAGAGGAAAGAGCCCCCCACGGCTAGGGCCACGGCCCCTACGCCCTGGGGCGTCATCTGCCCTAGCCCTTGCAGCACCCCCGCCACCACCAGGCCAAACTCCGAGTAGGTGCCCAGGCCTACCCCCACCAGAAAAGCCGTGCGGGCCCTAAAGCCCTGGCGGACCAGGGGTAGGAAGAGAAAAACCGGCTTGAGCAATAGGAGGAGCAAAAGCAAAAGCCCCACAAAAACCCCATCGGGACCTACCGCCATTCCCGCCCTAAGGAAGAAGGCCACCAAAAATGTCTCCCTCAGCGCCCAGAGCCTTTCCACCACCTCCCCTACCCCCGGGTAGCGGGACAACCCCAAGCCCATAAAAAGAGCCCCCAAAGCCTCCGGGGCCTGAAGGAAACGGGCCAGCTCCGCCCCCAAAAGGGCCAGCCCCACACCCAGAAGGAGCTTAAGCTCAGCGTTTTGGGCCAGGTGAAACAAGCGGACCAGTAGCGGTCGCAACAAAGGAAGGGCCAAGACGGAAAACCCCAACGGCCCTACCCCTTGGAACCCCGCAAGGATGAGGAGGGCCAGCGATACCACATCCAAAAAAACCGAGATCCCCAGGGCCAGCTGCCCGTGCAAGGCGGAAAGCTCCCCCTTGCCCTGAAGCACCCGGGCCAGAAGCACGGTGCTGGGATTGAGAAGGGCCACGGCCAACACCAGTAGGGACAAGAGGTTCTGCGCCAGACCCAGGATGTAGAGGGCGGCCAGGAAAACCGGAAGCAAGAGGAGCTGAAAAACCCCGGTGACCCAAACTTCCCGGCGCACCAGGCGTTCTAAGCGCAGGCCGAGACCCACGGTGAAAAGCAAAAGGTAGACGCCAAGGTCTGCGAAAAAGTCCAAAAGGGGATCACCGGCCACGCCCAAAAGCCTCAAAGCCATCCCTACACCCAGGTAGCCCAAAAACGCGGGCAACCCCAGGCGCACCAAGAGCACCCCGGAAAAGTAGGCCAAAAGCAAAACGCCGGGCACCAGAAACCCCCTATACGAAAAAGGAGGGCCATAAGCCCCTCCCTTTCCCCAGTATACGTAAACCCCAAGGCTTACCGATTCCGGGGCTAGATAAACCCCCGTATAGCCCTGGGGAAGGATCTGCCGGTGGGCCCTCACCCAAGGCCGTGCCTTATACCCTTGACATGATGAAACTCATACCGCACCATAAAGGGCATGAGCTGCTGCGTGGATCGCCGAAAGGTGGTCAAGGGCCTTTCCGGCTTGGCCCTCCTGGGCTCCGGTATGGGACAGAGGGGCAGGAAGCGGATTAAGCTGGCCTTTTGCTCCCAGCTCCTCTGCATCATCCCTTATGAGGTGGCTGCCAGAAGGGGGTACTTCCAAGAAGAGGGCCTCGAGGTGGAGCTGGTCTACGCCCGGGGGGGAAGCCAGGCCCTCCAGTTTCTGGTAGGCCGGGCCGTGGACTAGGCCGCCACCAGCCTGGATGCCGCCCTCCAGGCCTACCAGCAAGGTGCCCCCATCCTGCGCTTCGCCTCCACGGGGAGGTTACCCCTGTTCGCCCTGGCCTCGAGCCCCAAGGCACCGGGCATCCGGGGGATCAAAGACCTGGAGGGGCGCACCGTGGGGGTGTCCGCCCTGGGCAACGCGGACCATGTGCTCCTGGTCTACCTGTTGAAAAAAGCTGGGCTGGACCCCAAGCGGGTGCAGTACGCCACCCTGGGCCCCAACCTCTATGAGGCCTTAAAGGCCGGCCACGTGGAGGCCGGGATGATCCAAGAACCGGCCCTTTCCCTACTCAAGGAGGCGGGAGGGCGCGAGCTGGTGAACCTCATGGACCTGAAGCAGGCCACCGCCTTCCTGGGAGGCCCCTACGAGTTCATGGGGGTGGCTATCCGGCGGGAGGAAAGGCCAGCCCGCCTCGAGGAGATGCGGGCCATGGCCAGGGCCCTAGAAAAAGCTCTGCGCTTCATCCGGGCAGCGGAGGCCCGCCTCATCGCCGACACCTTGCCCAAAGCCCTCATCGCCGGTGGGGACGAGGTACGGTTCAAGGCCATCATTGAGCGCTACCGCAAGGACCTCTATCCCTTAGGGGTGCGCATAGACCTCGAGGCCGCCCGCCGGGTGGCGGAGAGCCAGATGGAAGCCGGCCTCCTCCCACCCGGTTTCCAAGTGGAAAGGCTTCTGGACCTGGAGGTCCTGGGTGGTGCTTGAGGTACAAGGGCTCCATCTGGGTTACGGACCCATCCCCGTCCTGGAAGGGGTGGACCTTCAGGTGGAGGAGGGGGAGTTCGTAAGCCTAGTGGGACCTTCAGGGAGTGGCAAAAGCACCCTGCTCCGGGCCATTGCTGGCCTCCTCACCCCGCAAAGGGGAGGGATCCAAAGAGCCTGCCCCCAGGAAGAGGTAGGCTTCCTCTTCCAGGAGGATGCCCTTCTCCCTTGGCGCACCGCCCTGGATAACGTAGCCCTGGGCTTGAGAATCCGGGGCTGGCCCAGGGAGAGGGCCCGGAAGGAGGCCGAGGCCTGGCTGGAGCGCCTTGGCCTAAGCGGGTTAGGCCACCGGTTCCCCCACCAGCTTTCGGGAGGGCAGCGCAAACGGGTGGCCCTGGCCCAGGTGCTTGCCCTGAAGCCTAGGCTGCTTCTCATGGACGAGCCCTTCGCCAGCCTGGATGCCATTTTGCGCACCCAGGTGACCCAGGACCTCCTCAGCCTGGTGGAGGAAGAGGGCATCGCTGTGCTCCTGGTGACCCACGACCTGGAAGAGGCCATCAGCCTGGCCGATCGGGTCTGCCTCCTTTCCCAAGGGCCTAGGGCTAGGATCATCCAAGAGCACCGCATCCCCTTTTCCCGTCCCCGGGACCCGGTGAGGGTGAAGGCCGACCCCCGGTTTGGCCTCTACCTGCAAAGCCTTTGGCAGGAGCTCAAGGAGGCTTCGCGATGCGCCGTAACCTAGGCCTAATGGCCCTTCTCATCCTGTGGGAAGCCCTCTCGGCCCTTGGCCTCCTTAACCCCCTTTACGCCCCTCCTCCTTCCCAGGTGCTCCTGACCCTCATGGGCCTTTTCCGGGAAGGGGAGATCTGGCCCCACCTCCAAGCCACCTTCACCGCAGCCCTATTGGGTCTGGGAACCGGCATCCTCCTCGGGGGAATCCTGGGCCTTTTGGCCGCCTTCAGCCCCCTGGTCGCGGATCTCTTGGAGCCGGTGATGCTCCTCCTCAATGCCATACCCCGGGTCATCCTCGCCCCCCTCTTCGTCATTTGGCTGGGCATTGGCCTGGCCTCCAAAGTAGCCCTCAGCCTGGTCTTGGTGGCCGTCCTCATCTTCTTCGCGGTCTACAGCGGGGTGAAGCAGGTGGACCCCAGGCTGGTGGAGAGGATCCGCACGCTGGGAGGAGGCCGCTACTGGCTCCTAAGAGAGGTCTACCTCCCCTCCATCACCGCCTGGGTCCTCTCCTCCTTAAAAGTGGCCGTGGGTTTTGCCTTTACCGGGGCGGTGGTAGGGGAGTTCGTGGCGGCAAGCCGGGGCCTGGGCTATCTCCTCTCCTTCGCCCAGAGCACCTATAACGCTAGGCTCAGCCTAGCCCTGATCGCGCTCATCGTGGCCTTCGTGCTCCTCCTCTTCTTCCTCTTTAACCGCCTCGAGGCCAGGCTCCTTCGCTGGCGTGGCCAAACCTCCCCCACCCCGGGCTAACGCACCAGGAGCACGGGGCAAGGAGCCTCCGCCACCACCTTCTGGCTTTGGCTACCCAGGAAGAGGCTCCCGATGGCCCCCAGGCCCCGGGTACCCATGACGATGAGGTCGGCCTTCTCCCCCATGGCGGCCTCCAGGATGGCCTCCGCCGGCCGGCCCTCCAGGAGAAGGGCATCCTCCCTGGGCACACCGGTTAGCTCCAAGGCTTCGGCCAAGACTTTTTCCGCCCGCTCCAGGCGCCTTTTCAAGGCCTCCTCAAAAAAGGGCTCGCCCAGGTAGTCGGGCACGGGTTCATACACGTGCACCACCACCAGCCTGGCCCCGTGGGCCTGGGCCTCCGCCTTAGCCACCTCCGCCGCCCGCCGGGCATGGTCCGAGCCGTCGTAGGCCAAGAGGATGGTCTTGAACATGCCCTAAGCTTATCAAGCCTGGGCCCTTTTTTCCGAAGGAATCTCCACCTTGCGGCCGCAACGGCAGGTGTCCCCCTCAATCCGGAACAGGGTACCGTCCGCCCTGGGATACAGCCAAAGGGCACCGCAATCGGGGCAGCGTACCTCCGCCACCAGGGAGCGGATCTCCTCGGGGGAAAAGCGGTAGACCTCCCCGCACCAGTGGCAGACCACCTCCGCTCCCCCGTCCTTCACGATCATGTCCTCCCGCTCCTCCGGGGTGAAGAAGACCAGGGCCTCCAGGGCCTTCTCCCGGCTGCAGCGGCACTGGAAGCGGGCGGGGATCTCATTTAAGGGGTAGCCCAGGGCCCTAAGGTCCGTGCGGGCAAACCCCAAGCCCGAAAGGAGCCTTTCCAAGGCGGCCTCCAGGCCCTCCTGCAAGAGGGGCGTGATGCCCTTGATGCCTGAGAGGTTGGCCTCGAGGCGGGATAGCACCTCCTCGGGGGTGTCCGGCATCACCTGGATGGCCACACCCCCCGCCACCTCCACCTCCCCTTCCCCCTTAACCCGCACCCCCAGGAGGATGGCCGAGGGAATCTGCTCCGACTGCCAGAGGTAGTGGGCCAGGTCCTCGGCAATCTCCCCAGAAACCAAGGGCACCGTGCTGGTGTAGACCTCCCCATTGGGCAGGCTCCGGTCCACCCGCAAAACCCCGGCGCCCAAGAGCTCCCCCACGTTCAGCTTGCCGTCCTCCCGCAAGGGCACCTCCGCCTGGGGGTTCTTGACGTAGCCCCGCACCTGCCCAAAGGCGTCCGCCTCCGCCAGAAGCCCGCCCAAGGGCCCCGTGCCCTCTATGCGCAAGGTAAGCCTTTCCTTGGGGGTTTTGAGGAGAAGCTGGGCCAAGAGCAAGGCCCCCGTGAGGGCCCGCCCTAAGGCGGCGGTGGCGGTGGGGGAAAGCCCATGGCGGCGCCGGGCCTCCTCCACCACGTCCCCCGTGTCCGCCGCCACCACCCTAAGCTGCCCCTCCCCTGCCAACCCCCTCAGAATCCGTCCCATACCCCGCCATTATGCCACGGGCCTATAATGGCCCACATGGGCCTTCGCATCTACGACACCTTGCAACGGGCCAAGGTGGACTTCACCCCCGCCGTCCCGGGGCACGTGGGCATCTACGTGTGCGGCCCCACCGTGTACTCGGACCCCCACTTGGGCCATGCTCGAGGCCCCATCGTCTACGATGTGCTCCGCCGCTACCTCCTTCATCAGGGCTACAAGGTGCGCTTCGTCTCCAACATCACCGACGTGGGCCACCTCACCGACGACGCCGACCAAGGAGAGGACAAGATTGTGCGCCGGGCCAAGCTGGAGCGGCTTGAGCCCATGGAGGTGGCGGAGAAATACACCTGGAGCTACTTTGACGCCATGGCCGCCCTTAATGTCCTGCGGCCTTCCATCGCCCCCCGGGCCAGTGGCCACATACCGGAACAGATTGAGCTTACGGAAAGGCTTTTGCACCTTGGCTTCGCCTACGAACGTAAAGGAAGCGTCTACTTCCGGGTAAGGGCCTTCCCCCAGTATGGGAAACTATCGGGAAAGCGCCTGGAAGAACTCCGGGCAGGGGCGAGGGTGGAGGTGCGGGAGGAGAAGGAGGATCCCCTGGACTTCGCCCTTTGGAAGGCCGCCGAACCCGGCCACCTGATGCGCTGGAAAAGCCCCTGGGGGGAAGGGTACCCTGGCTGGCACATAGAGTGCACCGCCATGAGCCTCAAGTACCTGGGGGAGGGGTTTGACATCCACGCGGGGGGCATAGACCTGCAGTTTCCCCACCACGAGTGCGAGATCGCCCAGGCGGAGGCGGCGGGCTACCGTTTCGCCCGCCACTGGATGCACCACAACCACGTGCTCCTGGAAGGGGAAAAGATGGCCAAGAGCACCGGGAACCTGGTCCTCCTCCATGACCTCTTGGAGGCCCACGAGCCCATGGCCTTGCGCTTTTACCTCCTGCAGACCCACTACCGTAGCCCCATGGACTTCACCTTTGAGGGCCTCGAGGCGGCCAAGCGGGGCTATGCCCGCCTCCTCCACGCCTACCGCGAGGTGCGGTCCAGGGTCCCCACGGCGGCCCCCGGCGCCACCCCGGAGCTGGAAAGGGCCCTTGACGCCCTGGAGAAGGATTTTCTCGCCGCCATAGAGGACGACCTCGGCACCCCGGAGGCCCTGGCTGCCTTTTTCACCTTCCTCCCTGAGCTGCATAGGCTCCTCCCGGAGGCCAAAGGGGACACCTTAAGGCGCACCGCCCAGGTCTTCCGTACCCTGGGAGAAGGCATCCTGGGCCTCTTCCCCGAAAGGGTTCTGGAGGAGAAGGTATCCGCTCCCCTATTGGAAGGCCTCCTCGCCCTGCTTCTGGAGCTAAGGGAGGAGGCCCGGCGGGCCAAGGATTACGCCAAAAGCGACCTGATCCGGGAAAGGCTCAAAGCCCTCGGGGTGGTGGTGGAGGACACCAAGGAGGGCCCCAAGTGGCGGCTGGCCCTGGAATAGCTCACCAAATGTCTTTGACGGAGGCTTCGGCCAGCGGTGAAGGCCCAGGGTCTCCAAGG
>NZ_CALLUR010000043.1:0-7695 GCF_938010445.1 uncultured Thermus sp. | reverse complement strand
TTCTTAATGGAGGTTTTTGGCTCCGCTCAACCCCTTTTTCTATTCCTTGCCGGTTTCGGGGGCGGCCTGCTTTCCCGGCTCCTACGGGTGGTGCGAACCGACAGGCTTCCCACGGACTACGGGGCCTACTGGGTACCCCTGTTTCTGTCCCCTGTACTGGGTGGGCTTGCGGCCCTCCTGGGGGTGTTGGTTGTGGAACTGGGGGTGGGGCTAAAGCTCCTTGGGGAAGGGGTTACGGGCCTGCTCCAGCCCCCCTCGGTGTACGGACTAGGGGTGGTCTTGGCCTTTAGTGAGCGCCTCTTCCAGGGGCTCTCCCAGGGGGTGGAGGACAGGTTGCTCCCTCCTCCCGGGAAGGGAGGCGGAAGCCCTGCGCCTCCCCCACCCGCCGGTGGCACCCCAGGCGGGGCGGGGTCCACTGGGGGTGGGCCTAAATGTCATCCCTCAGTAGGGCAAGGGAAGGGGCAGGGCGGCGATGGTAATAGCCTGCCCAGCGTTCCGGAGGAGATGCCTTCCCGAAGGTAGCCCCTTAGAGCATCCCTGCCAGGAAGCCCTCCTCCCGGATGGTGCGCAACAGGTCCATCACCGTGAGGACCTGGGGGTCGTACTCCACCAGGACCTGGGCGGGGCCGGTGGCCTGGACCTCGGAGGTTCCCTCCAGGTTCCGCAAGGCCGCAAGGATCCGTTCCATGCCCTCTGGGGTGGGCTCCCCCCGGATGCCGATGAGGACGCGGTTCATGCCCCTATTCTAGAACGCCCCGGGCCTCCCCCCTTGCCCCCCGGCTTCCCAGGATGCGCACCGCCAGCACCAGGGGGCCTAGGTGGAATCCCTGGGCCTCTAGAGCCCTTTTGAGGGCTTCCCGGTTGGGGTCCAGGTGCAGGGCCACCTCGTAGACCCCAGCGTCGTAGGCGCTTTTCACCACGGCCGCCAGGAGGCCTTCCAGGGTGGCCTGGTCCTCACCCTCTATCCGGCTTATGAGGACCGTGGTGGCCTCCCCTTGCCAAAGGGCCTGGGCCAGGGCGAAGCCCTTGGGCTCCTCCCCTTCCTCCGCCAGGAAGGAGTGCCCGGTGCGGGCGAAAAAGCGCACCGCTCCCCGGCTTAGGGGCCGGTTTCCCGCCACCCGGTTCAGGAGATCCAGATCCAGCTCGCTAAAGGGACGGAAGCGCATGGGCCCACTATGCCACCCCACCGGGGCTTTCGCCAAGCCAAGGGGGATGGGGCCAAGGGGGGCCTTATCCCTTTTGGGCTTCTGGCCTTGGGCGGAAGAGGAAGGCCTCCAGGAGGAGGACCATGGCCGCCAGGAGGGCCAGATAGCGGCCTGCCCCCCCTTGCTCCTTGGGCAGGAAGCTGGGCCCGGGGGTGGGGAGTAGGGTTTCCCCTGGGGAGAGAAGCCCGCTTCGCACCTCCCGGTAGGGCCTGAGGAAGTTGTAGACCAAGATGGGGAAAAAGGGACGGTCCTGGATGGCCGCCAAAGGCGGTAGGTATAGCCCCTTTTCGCTGAAGAAGATGAGCCCCCCCTCCTCGCCCTCGGCTAGGGGTTGCCAGGGCCCTTTGGGGGGTGGAGGGGAGGGCAGGCGTTCGCCCAAGAGGGCCACGCCTTCCAGGAGGGGATGGGGGGTGGTGGCCAGGACCGGGACCGGGTTCCCCCCTTGGGGGGCCAGGTAGAGGGTGGGCCTATCGGGCAGGCCCTCCGGTACCCCGATGCGCACCTCCACCTCGTCCCCCGGGGCCGTTCCCAGGAGCAGGAAGAGCCTCTCCAGGGCGGGGGCCTTGGGGTAGACCACCCCAGGCCGCCTAAGGCCGAAGCTGGCCTGGTCGTCCAGGTCTAGGGCGTCCCCGTTTAGGAGGCGGGCGGTGAAGGTGGAGGGAAGCTTCTCCAGCCGGGCAAAGCCCCCGGGGGGGACCGGCACCTCCTCCACCTTGCCCCCCACCTCCACCCGGGCGGTGAGGGTACGGCCCGCGCTGTTCCCCAGGGCCAAGAACCCCGGGGCCACGGCCGCGATCCCCAGGTTCTCCTGGGGAGTCCCCACGCCGATGTACCCCTCTACCCCGGGGGGCGGGGGGGCGTCGCTGGCCACCACCACGGGGGCCTTTAGGAGCCTTCTGCCTAAGGCGATGGCCTCCTCCAGCCGGGCCTCCCGGTCCTGGGCCTCCAGCTCTAAAAGCCTCCCCTTTAGGGCGATGCCCGGGGCGGGGCCAAAGGCTTCAGGCCTTTCCCCCGCCCGCACCAGCACCGCCTCCGGGGTCCTTTCCAGAAGGGGAAGGAGTCTTTCCTTAGCCAGGTCCAGCCGGGTTTTGGCCCCTTCCCGGGCGGCCATGCTGGCGGAGGCGTCCACCACCAGGACCAGGGGGGAGGGTCCTAAGGGGGGGTCCTCGAGGGCCAGGACCATGAGGGCCGCCCCCAGGAGGAGGAGGAGGAGCCTTAGGTCCCACCGCGGCCGCAAGCGTCTCCTCCTGCCCCTTGACCAAAGCCACACCCCCGCCCAGGGGCGCACCCTGGGCCTCCTCGCCCGGTAGAGGAGGTAGACCAGGAGGAGGACCGGGAGGAGGAGCCAGAGCATCCCCCTTAGCCTAGCCGGGCCCCTCGGCGTCTGCTAGGGTAGTAAGGGCCCAGGGGCTTGGGCAGGTCCGGATTCCCGGGGCGGGGGTTTGGAGGAAAGGCCATGTGGACTTTGGGCATAGACACCTCGTGCGACGACACCGGGGTGGGCTTGGTACGGGATGGGGAGGTGGTGGTCAACCTGGTGGCCAGCCAGGTGGCCCTGCACCAGGCCTTTGGCGGGGTGGTGCCCGAGCTGGCGAGCCGCGAGCACCTCAAGGCCCTTCCCCTCCTGGTGAAGGAGGCCTTGGCCCAGGCGGGGATCGGGCCCAAGGACCTCTCCCTGGTGGCGGCTACCCGGGGTCCGGGGCTCATCGGGGCCCTGCTGGTGGGATACACCTTCGCCAAGGGGCTGGCTTGGGCCCTGGATAGGCCCTTTTACGCCATCCACCACCTCGAGGCCCACATTGTGGCCGCTTGGCCCGAGGGCTTAAACCCCCCTTTCCTGGCCCTGGTGGCCTCCGGGGGGCACACCCACCTCTTCCTGGTGGAGGCCTTGGGCCGCTACCGCCTCCTGGGGGCCACCCGGGACGATGCCGCCGGGGAGGCCTTTGACAAGGTGGCCAGGCTTCTGGGCCTGGGGTTTCCCGGGGGGCCGGAGATCGAACGTCTGGCCCAGGAGGCCAAGGAGAAGGTGCCCTTCCCGGTGCCCCTACGGGAGCAGAAGGGCTATGACTTCAGCTTCTCCGGCCTTAAGACCAAGGCGGTGCAGCTTCTGGAGGCGGGGCACGAGGCCCCGGCCTTGGCCAAGGGCTTCCAGGAGGCGGCGGTGGAACATTTGGCCCAGGTGGTCCTCCGGGCCGCCAAGGACACCGGCCACCGGGTGCTCCTGGTGGCGGGGGGGGTGGCGGCCAACCGCGCCCTGCAGGCCCGCTTCCAGAAGGCGGGGCTTACCGTCTACTTCCCCCCTAAAGGGCTTTCCCAGGATAACGGGGCCATGGTGGCCTTGGCCGCCTGGCGTCGCCACCAAGCGGGTTGTTCCCCTAGCCCCTTATCCCTGGGGGCCGCCGCCTACTGGCCCTTGGAAGAGGCCTGAAGGCTTTCTCATCCAATAGGGGTACAATCGGCCTTAGGATGCTGGGCCTCATACGGAAGCTTTTTGACAACAACGAGCGGGAGATCGCCCGCTACTACAAGCAAGTGGTGGAGCCCACCAACCGGCTGGAGCCGGAGGTGGAGAAGATCCCTGACCTGGCTGCGGCCTATGCGGAACTCAGGGAGAAACACCAAAAGGGGGCAAGCCTGGAGGAGCTTCTCCCCATGGCCTTCGCCCTGACCCGGGAATCCGCCAAGCGCTATTTGGGCCTGCGCCACTTTGACGTGCAGCTCATCGGCGGGGCGGTCCTCCACGAGGGCAAGATCGCCGAGATGAAGACCGGGGAGGGGAAGACCCTGGTGGCCACCCTGGCCGTGGCCTTGAACGCCCTGAGGGGTAGGGGTGTGCACGTGGTCACGGTGAACGACTACCTGGCCCGGCGCGACGCCGAGTGGATGGGGCCCGTGTACCGGGGCCTGGGCCTCAGCGTGGGGGCGATCCAGCACAGCTCCACCCCCGAGGAGCGCCGCAAGGCCTACCTGGCGGACGTCACCTACGTGACCAACTCCGAGCTGGGCTTTGACTACCTGCGGGACAACATGGCCATAGCCCCGGACCAGCTGGTCCTGCGCCACGATACCCCCTTGCACTACGCCATCATTGACGAGGTGGACTCCATCCTCATTGACGAGGCCCGCACCCCCCTCATCATCTCGGGCCCCGCGGAGAAGGCCACCGACCTCTACTACAAGATGGCGGAGATCGCCAAGAAGCTGGAAAGGGGCCTGCCCGCCGAGCCCGGGGTGCGCAAGGAGCCCACGGGGGACTACACCATTGAGGAGAAGAACCGCTCCGTGCACCTCACCCTCCAGGGCATCGCCAAGGCGGAAAAGCTCTTGGGGGTGGAAGGGCTTTTCAGCCCGGAGAACATGGAGCTGGCCCACATGCTCATCCAGGCCATCCGGGCCAAGGAGCTCTACCACCGGGACCGGGACTACATCGTCCAGGATGGCCAGGTGATCATCGTGGACGAGTTCACCGGCCGGCTCATGCCGGGGCGGCGGTATGGGGAGGGCCTGCACCAGGCCATAGAGGCCAAGGAGGGGGTGCGCATAGAGCGGGAGAACCAGACCCTGGCCACCATCACCTACCAGAACTTCTTCCGCCTCTACGAGAAGCGGGCGGGCATGACCGGTACCGCCAAGACCGAGGAGAAGGAGTTCCAGGAGATCTACGGCATGGACGTGGTGGTGGTGCCCACCAACCGTCCCATGATCCGCAAGGACTACCCCGATGTGGTCTACCGCACGGAAAAGGGCAAGTTCTATGCGGTGGTGGAGGAGATCGCCGAGAAGTACGAGAGGGGCCAGCCCGTCTTGGTGGGCACCATCAGCATTGAGAAGTCGGAAAGGCTTTCCCAGATGCTCAAGGAGCCCCGCCTCTACCTGCCCCGGCTGGAGATGCGCCTGGAGCTATTCAAGAAGGCCAGCCAGAAGCAGCAGGGGGAGGCGTGGGAGCGCCTGAGGAAGCTCTTGGAAAAGCCCACCCAGCTCAAGGACGAGGACCTGGCCCCCTTTGAGGAGCTCATCCCGGCCAAAGGCAACCTGAGGGCGGCTTGGGAAGGTCTGAAGCGGGCGGTGCACACCCTGGCCGTGCTGCGCCAGGGCATCCCCCACCAGGTGCTCAACGCCAAGCACCACGCCAAGGAGGCGGAGATCGTGGCCCAGGCGGGCCGGAGCAAGACGGTCACCATCGCCACCAACATGGCGGGCCGGGGCACGGACATCAAGCTGGGCGGAAACCCCGAGTACCTGGCGGCGGCCCTTCTGGAGAAGGAGGGCTTTGACCGTTACGAGTGGAAGGTGGAGCTCTTCATCAAGAAGATGGTGGCGGGCCAGGAGGAGGAGGCCCGGGCCTTGGCCCAGGAGCTGGGAATCAAGCCCGAGCTTCAGGAAAGGATCCGCCAGATCCGGGAGGAGTGCAAGGCGGACGAGGAGAGGGTGCGAGGGCTGGGAGGGCTTTTCATCCTGGGCACCGAGCGGCACGAGTCCCGCCGCATTGACAACCAGCTCCGGGGCCGCGCCGGGCGCCAGGGGGACCCGGGTGGAAGCCGCTTTTATGTCAGCTTTGACGACGATCTCATGCGCCTCTTTGCCTCGGACCGGGTCATCGCCATGCTGGACCGCATGGGCTTTGACGATTCCGAGCCCATAGAGCACCCCATGGTGACCCGGTCCATTGAGCGGGCACAAAAGCGGGTGGAGGACCGGAACTTCGCCATCCGCAAGCAGCTTTTGCAGTTTGACGACGTGATGGCCCGCCAGCGGGAGGTCATCTACGCCCAGCGCCGCCTAATCCTCTTGGGCAAGGACGAGGAGGTGAAGGAAGCGGCCTTGGGCATGGTGGAGGAGACGGTGGCGGGGATAGCGGAAAACGTCCTCAACCCCCAGGTGCACCCGGAGGACTGGGACCTCGAGGCCCTCAAGGCCACCCTCCTGGACACCGTGCCCCAGCTGGAAGGCTTCCCCTTTGAAGACCTCCGCGCCCTGAAGCCCGAAGAGGGCGTGGAACGCCTGGTGGAGGCGGCCCTAAAGGCCTACGAGGCCAGGGAGGCGGAGCTTTCCCCACCCCTCATGCGGGCGGTGGAGCGCTTCGTGATCCTCAATGTGGTGGACTCCGCCTGGAAGGAGCACCTTCACAACCTGGATGTGCTCCGGCAGGGCATCTTCCTCCGGGGCTACGGGCAAAAAGACCCCTTCCAGGAGTACAAGATTGAGGCCACCCGGCTTTTCAACGACATGGTGGGCTTCATCAAAGGGGAGGTGGCCAAGTTCCTCTTCCGGCTCAAGGTGGAGGCGGAGCCCGTGCGCCCGGTGCGGGAAGCCCCGTACGTGCCCGTTCCCTCCCCTAAGGAGGAGGCCCGGCCCTTTGGCGTGGAGAAGAAGCGCCCTGCCACCCCACCTCCCCAGCCGGGTCTTTCCCGGGCCGAGCGCCGGCGGCTGATGCGGGAGGAGAAGAAGCGCAAGAAGGAGTGAGTTTTCCTCAATGTTCCCCTGCCCAGCTTTTAGGTAACCGTACAGGAGCCGCTACATGGTACCCATTGGTTAGACGGGCTGCCTAACAGCTTGTCGGGGGCGTCGCGAAAGGATGTCACCCGATGCCCTCGCCTAAGTGAGGGTGGTCCCCACGAACATGAATTCAGTATGGGGTCAGTGCGTTTCTTCTATTGTGCCCGTGCTCAACTGTTCGTCCCGAATCTGTTTGAGCGTACGCCCACTTTTATCCTTCCACTGTGTGAGCCCGTTAACAGAGCGGCCGAGGAGCACGCCAGCCGCGGTGGATGGGGAGTTGAAGCTATAGCTCTGGGTTAAACGGTAAATCTCCCCTTCGTCCTTCAGTACACCCGCATTTACCAACGACTCTCGGAGCCCTTGCAAATGCTTAGGAATGGACGGCACCTCGTCCTTAAAGGCCTCGGAGCCGGTGAGGACAATAAAGCCTCCGCTGCTCTCAAACCCGCGGGCTTTGATTGTGATGGTTCCTCTCGTACTTTCCAGGTATAGAACCTGCTCCCCTAGTACAGGTACCGCACTGGCTTTCTCGAAAAAGGTGACACCCATGATGGGAAGGCACAGCAGCATATCCCGAAGGAATGCTTCGGCGTCCGCGGCATCGGCTTCCGACAGTGTAGGTGGTTGTGGGAGGTTTCCGTTGTCCAGCTCCGCGCGCTTGGCCTCACTAGCCAATTGCACAAGCCGTGCCTCTAGGTATTGGACGTGTGCTTTATTGAGGTTCTGGTCCTTGCTGGCGAAGACGATTGCGTGTGTCCAAAAGTTCTTGTATCTTGCGTGCTGCTCCAGCCTAGGCAGCACTGGGTTCCCTTCGCCTATATATACGCGGGGTAACTGGCTTTTATCGCTCGGACCCCATAAGACGTACACGCCAGTGCGCTGAAGCTCAACACGCTTGCGAACCTCACCAAGGAGAGGGCGAGGAAAAGCCAACCCCTGTCCGATCCAGTTAGCCTTCTCTACAATTCGCAAGCCTTCGGGATCGCCAGAG
>NZ_CALLUR010000042.1:0-14584 GCF_938010445.1 uncultured Thermus sp. | reverse complement strand
TAAAGGGGTTCCCCCCAGGGTGAAGTCGTGGTGCACCACCAAGACCCCATCCCGGGTCAGGTGCACGTCCAGCTCAAACCCATCCAGTCCGGCCTCGAGGGCCTTGCGGAAGGACTCCAGGGTGTTTTCCCGGGCCAGATGAGGGGCGCCGCGGTGGCCTAAGCGCAGGGGCACGAGGGGAAGTATACAATGGGGCCATGGGCAAGTACGAGGCGGCGTTTTCCCGCTTGGGCGAGGAAGCCCTGGCCAAGCTGGAAGGGCCGGGTGGCTTTCTGGCCGTCACCGAAGCCCATTTGGTCTTGGTGGACGAGGCCGGTGTAAAGCGCCTGGAGCTGGCCAGGATCCGCCGGGTGGGCAAAGGAGAGGCCGGTACCCTTCTGGTGCAGGGGGAGGGGGATTCCCTGGTCCTCCCCCTGAAGGCCTTCCCCCTGGAGGAGCTCAAAGCCTTTTTGGAAGGGCTGAAACCCCACGTGGCCCGAGCCCGCAAGGCCACCTCGGCTCCCGCCCCCGTTCCCAAGGCCCCCCTTACCCAGGAAACAGCCTCCCCACCACCTCCCGAGCCCCCTAAGGCCCCGGTGTGGGAGGAGGAACCCCCTTCCAAGCGGGACTCGGTGGAACTGGCCCCGGAGCCGGAATCTCCTCCCCCGGCGCCCGTACCACAAGCCAAGGGGAGAAGAAACCCTTTGGCCCTTCCCTTGAAGATCCTTTCCCTCCTAACCCTGGCCTACACCCTGGCCTTCGTGGCCCTAAACCCGGGAGCGGATCCTTGGGTGCTGGCCGGCGTTCTCCTTGGGGGTTTAGGTTTGGCCTTGACGGAATGGTCCTTGGCTACCTCTTCGCAGTAGCCCTCCTAGGCCTCCTCAGCCTCTGGCCCAAACTAGCCCCACGGCCCCACCCGGTTCAGGTGGAAACCTGGGTGGAGGTTTCCTTCCAACCTCCCGCCCCAGAACCCGTTAGCCTCAACCAGGCCAGCCTCGAGGAGCTCATGGAACTCCCCGGCGTCGGCCCCGTGCTGGCCCAGAGGATCGTGGAGGGCCGGCCTTACACCCGTGTGGAAGACCTCCTAAGGGTGAAGGGCATCGGTCCCAAAACCCTGGAACGGCTTAGGCCTTATGTACGCCCCTGAACCACCCTCTAGGCCCATATCCCCTTGGACCTCCCCCGGGGTGGGCTTGGGACTTGGGGGGCTTTTAGGAGCCTGGGGCTTACTCTTCCCCGGGGCCTTCCTGGGCGCGTTGGGGCTTCTGCCCTTCCTCCGCCTCCCCTTGGTCTTAGGAATGGCCCTGGTGGTCCTTAGAGGCCTCCTTTTCCCCATCCCCGAACCTTCCTACGGCTCACGCCTGGAAGGAAGCTTCCGGGTACAGGGCGGGCTCACCACCTGGGAGGGACACCGGCTTTGGGTGCGGCACTTCCCGCCCCTGGAGAACGGCATCTACCACCTAAGGGGCTACCTGGCCCCTCCGGAGGCCAAGCGGAACCCCGGCGGGTTTGACCAAAGGACCTGGCTCCTTGCCCAGGGGGTGAGGGGGGTGTTTCACGTGGAACGGGCCAAGCCCCTGGCTCCCCTTCCCGATGCCCGCACCCCCTTCCGGGCCCGCCTGGCCCAGGGCCTAAGCCCCCTGGCCAAGGAGGTGATGGAGGGGCTCACCCTAGGGGAGAAGGGGGGACTGGAGGAAACCTATGTTTGGTTCCAAAAGGCGGGCCTGGCCCATCTCCTGGCCCTTTCCGGCCTCCACGTGGGCTTCCTGGTGGGTAGCCTGGTTCTCCTCCTCACCCCCTTGGGCCGGTGGCGGTACCTCCTGGCCCTCCTGGCGCTACCCTTCTATCTTTGGCTGGCTGGTCCCACCCCCTCTCTGGTGCGGGCCAGCCTGATGGCCGGGCTCTCCCTATTGGGCCTCTTCCTGGGCCTGGGAGCGGCCGGGGTGCTCCAGGCCCTGGGCCTGGCCCTTTTCCTCCAACTTCTCTGGCTTCCCCAAAGCCTCCTGAGCCTTTCCCTCCAGCTTTCCCATCTGGCGGTGCTGGGCATCGCCCTGGCCCTGCCGCCCCTTCGCCCTCCCCCAACGTTTAGGGGCTACCTCGTGGGCACCCTCCTGGCCAGCCTGGGGGCCCAGGCCCTTTTGGCCCCCCTACTCCTTCACCGCTTTGGCTTCCTCCCCCTGCTCTCCCCCCTCAGCAACCTCCTGGCCCTGCCCCTGGTGGCCCTCCTGGTACCCCTAGGCGTCCTTAAGCTCCTCCTGGGTGGGCTCCTCGCCCCCCTGGTGGAACCCTTGGCCCAGGCCCTCATCCTTCTCGCCCGCTGGGCCGGCCAAGGCCCCCTGCTTTGGTGGGGGGAGGTCTCCCCCAGAGGTTTCGCCCTCTACTACCTAGGGCTTCTACCCATATTCCTGGCCCTTTACCGCCTCCTGTCGTGGCGGCAAGCCCTTCTCCTCACCAGCCTGCCCATCCTCCTGAGCCTCCTTTCCGCCTGGCCCAAGCCCCTAGACCTTTGGGCCCTGGACGTGGGCCAGGGGGATGCCCTGCTGGCCCGGATGGGCGGAGCCGAGGTTCTGGTGGACGGAGGACGCCCCGAACAGGGGGAGAAGGTGGTGCGGGCCCTGCGGGCCCTGGGGGTAGGGGCCCTCGAGGTCCTGGTAGCCACCCATCCCGATGCCGACCACTATGGGGGCCTCCTAAGGGTGGCGGAGGAGATACCCATCGGCCTTGCCTTGCTTTCCCCGGCCTTTTCGGAAGACCATCCCCTGGTCCAGTCCCTCAAGGCCAAAGGGGTGCCCATACGCTACCCAGGAGCCGGGAGCCGTTTACGGGTGGGAAGGGGTGGCCTCGAGGTCCTCTGGCCCCCCCAGCAGCAGGCCACCGACGACCTGAGCGGCCTGGTCCTCCTCCTGGAGTTCGCCGGTCCCAAGGCCCTCCTCCCAGCGGACGTACCCCGGGAGGTGGAAAGGAAGCTGGCCTCACCCAAAGCCGAGGTGGTGAAGGTGAGCCACCACGGCTCCCGCACGGCCACAGACGAAGACCTCCTGGAGCGCATCCAGCCCCGGGTGGCCCTCATCGGCGTGGGCCGGAACCCCCACGGCCATCCCCACCCCGAGGTGCTAAAGCGCCTGGCCCAGCGGGGGATAACGATCTACCGCACCGACCAACACGGGGCGGTGCGGGTCCTCTTTGGCTACGCCTGGTAGCCCAGGCGCTCCAGGAGGGCCTCCAGTTCCTCCAGGGAACGGTAGTGGATGACCACCTTCCCCTTCCTTCCCCCCACCACCTTCACCGGCAGGCCCAAAAGCCGGGAAAGCTCCAGGGAAAGGGGGGAGGGTTCCTGGGCTTTGCGCTCCCGTTCGCGCAGCAGACGCTCCCGCAAGGCCTCGGCCTGGCGCACAGAAAGTCCCTTATCCAGGGTCTCCTTTAGGCCCCAAAGGCGGTCCTCAGGCTCCAGCATTAAAAGGGCCCGGGCGTGGCCAGCGCTGATGAGCCCTTGGTCCAGGGCCTCCAGCACCTCCTGGGGAAGCTGAAGCAACCTTAGAGCGTTGGCCACCGTGGAACGGGCCTTACCCACCCGCTTGGCCACCTCCTCCTGGGTCAGGCCCAAACCTAGCAGGGCCTGGTAGCCCCGGGCCTCCTCCAGGGGGGTGAGGTCCTCCCGCTGGAGGTTCTCCACCAAAGCCAGCTCCAAGGCCTCCTGGTCCGTGAGGTCGCGGATAACCACGGGGACCTCGCCCAGGCCTGCCATCTCTGCGGCCCGGTACCGCCTTTCCCCTGCCACCAGTTCGTAACCCTCGCCCTTAGGGCGCACCAAGAGGGGCTGGAGCAGGCCCTTCTCCCGGATGGAAGCGGCCAGTTCCTCCAGTCCCTCCTGGGAGAACCTTCTCCTCGGCTGGTGGGGATTCGGTCGGATGGCGGAAAGGGGAAGGCGCACCACGCTTCCCCTTCCCTTGGGCAGGAGGGCCTCGAGGCCCCTCCCTAAGCCGCTAGCCTTCTTGGACACGGGCGATCACCTCCTCGGCCAGGCGGCGGTAGGCGTGGGCCCCCGGGGAGGTGGGCGCATGCTGGGCGATGGTCCTGCCGAAGCTGGGGGCTTCCGCCAGGCGCACGTTCCGGGGTACCACCGTCCAGAACACCTTCTCCCCGAAGTGGGCCCTAAGCTGGGCCTCCACCTGCTGGGACAAGAGGGTACGGCCATCGTACATGGTGATGAGGATGCCCAGCAGGCGGAGGCGGGGATTCAGCCGGGTGCGCACCTCATCCAGGGTGGTGAGCAACCCCGCCACCCCTTCCAGGGCGTAATACTCCGCCTGCACCGGGACCACCACCCCATGGGCGGCCGCAAGGGCACTTAGGGTGAGGGCGGAGAGGCTAGGAGGCACGTCCAGAAGGGTGATATCGTACTCCTCGTCCCGTAAGGCCTCCCCCAGGGCCATGGGCCTTTCCAGGAGCTCCACCGTGGCCCCCACCAGCTCCGGGGTGGCCGGCAAGAGGAAGAAGCCATCCACGGGCTGCACCAAGGCTTCCAAGGGCTCCCCCTGCAAAACCTGGTACACCCCCCGGTCTGGCCGGAGCCCCAGGCCGCTGGTGGCGTTCATCTGGGGGTCCAGGTCCACCAAGAGCACCCTCTTCCCCATGCGGGCCAGGTAGGCGGCCAGGTTGATGGCGGTGGTGGTCTTACCCACCCCCCCTTTCTGGTTCACCAGGGCGATCCGCCGCAACACCTTGGACCCTAGCATAAAGGATTTTTCTCGGGCACCCCCGGGCGCCGGGGATACCTGGCCGGGGTGGGGGCCTCCTTGGCCATCACCACCAGGTTCCGCTCCTCCTGGGCCAGGGGGAGAAGCAAGGTATGGACGCTAAGCGGACCACCCCCCAGGAGGGCCAGGGCCTTGGGCAAAGGCGCCACCTCCTCCGTCACCCTCGGCCCCTTTTGCGCCACCATATACCCCCCCAGGGAGACAAAGGGCAGGCCCAGTTCCACCAAAACACATAGGGGCGCCACTGCCCGGGCCACCACTCGCCCATAGGCCTCCCGGTGCTCGGGCAGGTGGGCCAGCTCCTCCGCCCGGCCCCATAGGGGGTAGGCCCCTTTTAACCCCAGCGCCTCCACCACCTGGGCCACGAAGGCCACCTTCTTCTTGGTGGCGTCCAAAAGGGTGATCTCCAGCTCAGGCCGCACGATCTTCAAGGGAAGCCCAGGGAACCCCGCCCCTGTGCCCAGGTCTAGAACCCGGATGGCCCCCGCAAAAAGGGGTAGGGTGAGGAGGGTTAGGGAATCCAGGAAGTGCTTGACCACCACCTCCTCCTCCGTGCGCAAGGCGGTGAGGTTGGTGCGCCGGTTGGCCTCCATAAGGAGGTCGTAAAGGCGGGAGAAAGGGGAAAGGTGGGCCTCGAGGTCCAAACCTAAGGCCCGCCCTCCCTCCAGAAGAAGCTGGACGCCCTTAGGGCTCAAGCCCATTCCCACCTCCCATGTTTCACGGGAAACATCCCCCCACTAGTGGGCCAGCACCCTGAGGTGCACCAAGAGGGCCGTGAGGTCAGAGTCCCGTATCCCGGGAACCCGGGCCGCCTCCGCCACGGTGCGCGGCCTCACCCGGGAAAGCTTCTCCACGGCCTCCCGCGAAAGACCCGGAACCCGGGGAAACTCCAATCCCTCGGGAATGCGGAAGGCCTCCAGGTCCCTCAGCTTCTCCCGTAGCCGCTCCTGCCGCTCTATGTACCCCGCGTACTTGGCCCTGATCTCCACCTGCTGGGCTTCCTCCGGGCTAAGGGGGAGGGGAGGAGGAAACCGCTCGGCCAAAGCCCTATAGGTGTTCTCCGGCCGCCGCAACCACTGAAGGCCACTTACCCCCTCCACCCTTAACGCCTCTAGGCGGTTTAACTCCGCCTCTATCCGCCGGTACTTCTCCTGTACCCTTACCAGATCCTCCCGGGGCCTCAGGCCCCACTCCACCGCCAGGGGCACCAGGCGCTCGTCCGCATTGTCCGCCCGACAGAGAAGGCGGAGCTCCACCCGGGAGGTCATCATCCGATAGGGCTCATCCGTTCCCCGGCCCACCAGGTCATCCACCATCACCCCCATATAGCCGCTTTCCCGGGGCAAGTGGACCTCAGGAAGACCCAGGGCAAACCGGGCCGCATTTAGGCCGGCCAGAAGCCCCTGGGCCGCCGCCTCCTCGTACCCCGAGGTACCGTTCACTTGGCCGGCACTGAAAAGCCCGGGCAGCAATCGGGACTGCAGGCCCCGGGTGAGCTCCGTGGGATCCAGGCTGTCGTACTCCACCGCATAGGCGTACCGCTGGATCACCGCCCGCCCAAACCCCGGCAAGCTCCTCACCATCTCCTCCTGAAGCTCAGGCGGCAGGCTGGAGGAAAACCCCTGCAGGTACACCTCGCTGGTGGCGAGCCCGTCGGGCTCCACAAAGAGGAGGTGGCTTTCCTTGTCGGAAAAACGCACCACCTTGTCCTCAATGGAGGGGCAGTAGCGAGGTCCGATGCCCACAATGTCCCCCGCATAAAGAGGGGAAAGGTGCAGGTTCTCCAGGATCAGGTGGTGAGTCCGGGGCGTGGTCCGGGTCTGCCAGGTGGGGAGCCGGGTGGCATAGGGACCCAGGTTTCCGGTGAAGCTTCCCGGGGGCACCTCAGGGGGCACCACCTCCAGCTCGCCAAACTCCACGGAGTCCGCCCGGATCCTGGGTGGGGTGCCGGTTTTAAAGCGCCGCAGGGTGTGGCCCACCGCCCTCAGGCTCTGGGAGAGGAACCGCGCGGGAGGCTCCCCCTGCCGCCCCGCCGGCCGGGACCGCCGCCCATACCAAACCACCCCGCCCAAGAAGGTACCCCCCGCCACCACCACCGCCTTGGCGGCGATCCCCCGCCCGTCCACGGTGCGCACCCCAAGAAGCCTCCCCGCCTCCACCCAAAGGCCCGCCACTTCCCCCCGGATCACCTCTAGTGGCCTCTCCGCCAGGATTTCCTGGGCCTTGAGGGCGTAGAGATCCCTGTCCACCTGGACCCGCAAGCTTTGCACCGCCGGCCCCTTGGACCGGTTCAGCACCCGGGTGTGGATGGCGGTTGCGTCCGCCGCCCGGCCCATAAGGCCCCCGAGGGCGGTGAGCTCCGCCACCAGCTGGCTCTTCCCGGGCCCGCCCACCGCCGGATTGCAGGGCATCATGCCTATGCGCTCGGGGTTGATGGTCACCAGGGCCACCCGCACCCCCAAGGCTGCCGCCGCCCACGCAGCCTCAATGCCGGCATGCCCACCTCCCACCACCACCACGTCGTACCCCATCCCACCCTCCACTTTACCCAAGGCCTTGGCGTAGAATGTTCCTCCGGAAACGCGGGGGGGTAGCCTTGACCCACGAGGCCATCTGGCAACACATCCTGGAGCACATCCGTCGCAACATCACCGAGGTGGAGTTCCACACCTGGTTTGAGCGCATCCGCCCCCTGGGTATCCAGGATGGGGTGCTGCAACTGGCGGTGCCCACCTCCTTCGCCCTGGACTGGATCAAACGGCACTACGCCGAGCTGATCCAGGAAGCCCTGAGCCTCCTGGGTGCCCAAGCCCCTCGGTTTGAGCTCAAGGTGGTGCCCAGCGTGGCCGTCCAGGAGGATATCTTCCACACCCCCCCCACCCCTGAGACCGCCAAACCCAACCTCAATCCCAAATACACCTTTGAGAACTTCGTGGTGGGTCCCAACAACTCCATGGCCCATGCGGCGGCGGTGGCGGTGGCCGAGTCTCCGGGAAGGGCCTACAACCCCCTTTTCATCTACGGGGGCGTGGGCCTGGGTAAAACCCACCTCATGCACGCGGTGGGCCACTCCGTGGCCAAACGGTTCCCCCACCTGAAGATTGAGTACGTGTCCACGGAAACCTTCACCAACGAGCTCATCAACGCCATCCGTGAGGACCGCATGACGGAGTTCCGCGAGCGCTACCGCTCCGTGGACCTCCTTTTGGTGGACGACATCCAGTTCATAGCCGGCAAGGAGCGCACCCAGGAGGAGTTCTTTCACACCTTTAACGCCCTTTACGAGGCCCACAAGCAGATCATCCTCTCCTCCGACCGGCCCCCCAAGGACATCCTGACCCTCGAGGCCCGCCTAAGAAGCCGGTTTGAATGGGGCCTCATCACCGACATCCAGCCCCCCGACCTGGAGACCCGCATCGCCATCCTCAAGATGAACGCCGAACAACGGGGCCTACGCATCAGCGAGGAGGTGCTGGAGTACATCGCCCGCCAAGTGACCTCCAACATCCGCGAGCTGGAGGGGGCCCTGATGCGCACCATCGCCTATGCTTCCCTAAACGGGGTGGAGCTGACCCGGGCTGTGGCCACCAAGGCCCTTTCCGACATCTTCGCCTCCAGGGAGGTGGAGGTTGACCCCCAAGAGATCGTGCGCAAGGTGGCCGAATACTTCTCCCTCCGCCCCGAGGAGCTCCTGGGCGGGGGGAGGCGTAAGGAGGTGGTCCTGCCCCGCCAGATCGCCATGTTCCTGGTTCGCGAGCTCACCCGCTCCTCCCTACCGGAGATCGGCCAGCTTTTCGGGGGACGGGACCACACCACCGTTCTTTACGCCATCCAAAAGGTTCAGGAACTTTCGGAAAGCGACCGCGAGGTGCAGAAGCTGCTTCGCAGCCTGAAAGAGGCCCTGTCATGACCCCTGTGGATAACCTGTGGATAACCCTGTGGATAACCCGGGTTTTTCTGTGGATAACCTTGTGGACAACCTGTGGAAAACCTGGCCCCTTCTCTAGCCTGTGGATAACTGGCCAGTTATCCACAGCTTATCCACAGGCTAAGGCCAGTTATCCACAGGAGTTTTCCACATGCGGTTTGCTCTCCCTGACGGGATTTATCCCCCTTTATCCACATATCCACAGCCCCTACTACTACGACTACTATCCTTATAAAGCTTTAAAAAAGAACCTAGTAATAGCAGTAGAGAGGAGGAAGCCACAATGAAAGTAACCGTTCCTAAAAGCCTGCTTACCGAGCACGTCTCCTTGTTGGAAAGGGTCATACCCACGCGGAGCTCCAACCCCCTTTTCACCTACTTGGGCCTGGCCCTTTCCCCGGGGGTCCTGACCCTGTTTGGAACCAACGGGGAAGTGGATCTGGAGGTACGCCTCCACCTTTCCGCCGAGGGGGAGGGGCGCTTTCTGGTTCCGGCCCAGCCCTTCTTCCAACTGGTGCGCAGCCTTCCCGGGGACCAAGTGGAGCTGGCCTTTGGCGGGGAGCTTTTCCTTTCCTCGGGCTCCTTCAACACCCGGCTGAGCCTGGCGCCCGATGAGGGTTACCCGGAGTTGTTCTTCCCTAGCCATGAGGGACCCTCGGAGCCTTACCCCTTGCAGACCTTGCTTTCCGTGGAGGAGCTTCACCGGGCCCTTTCCCATGTGCGCTACGCCGCCAGCAACGAGGAATACCGCGCCATTTTCCGGGGCGTTCAGCTGGAGTTCTCCGAGAAGGGGTTGCGCTCCGTGGCCTCCGATGGGTACCGGTTGGCCCTTTACGGGCTTGCCAAGCCCCAGCCCTTCACCAAGAAGGCGGTGGTGCCCGCCCGCAGTGTGGATGAGATGGTACGGGTGCTCAAGGCCATGGGGGAAGGCGAGGTGGCCCTGGCCCTAGGCCCAGGTGTCCTGGGCTTGGCCACGGGAGGCCTGGCGGATTCCCCCCAGGGGCAGGTGCGGATGGCGGTTCGGCTTATGGAAGGGGAGTTTCCCGATTATGAGCGGGTGATCCCCAAGGAGTTTCCCTTGAAGGCCACCTTTGAGGTGGAAGCTTTCCGTGAGGCCTTGCGCCGGGTTAGCGTCCTTGCTGACCGGCAGAACCATCGGGTAGACCTCATGTTTGAGGAGGGCCGGGCCATGCTTTCCGCGGAAGGGGATTATGGGAAAAGCCGGGAGGAGATCCCGGTGCGCCTCGAGGGCCCACCCCTGGCGGTGGCCTACAATGCCCGTTACCTCCTGGAGGCCCTTTCCCCCCTATCGGGTGAGGCTAGCCTGTTCCTCTCTGGTCCCACCAGCCCAAGCCTCCTCCGTCCCCTAGAGGCTTCGGCCCGTGCTCCCGGGGAAGGGTACCAGGCGGTGGTGGTGCCCCTCAGGGTGTAAACTTTAGCCGGGATGACGGGAAGGGCTTCCATAAGCCCTACGGGAGGAATCCATGACCACAATCGTCAGCGTGAAGGCCAGGGAGGTTTTGGACTCCAGAGGCTTTCCCACGGTGGAAGCCGAGGTGGAGCTGGAGGGGGGGGCCAAGGGAAGGGCTATGGTTCCCTCCGGGGCCTCCACGGGTACCCACGAGGCCCTGGAGCTACGGGATGGGGGCCGGCGCTACCTGGGAAAGGGGGTGCGCCGGGCGGTGGAGAGCATCCAGGAGCGGATAGCCCCTGAGCTCATAGGCCTGGACGCCCTGGACCAGGAGGGGGTGGACCGGGCCATGCTAGAGCTGGACGGCACCCCCAACAAGGCCAACCTGGGGGCCAACGCCGTCCTGGCGGTTTCCCTGGCCACGGCCCGGGCGGCGGCGGAGGCCTTGGGCTTGCCTCTATACCGCTACCTGGGGGGCGTGCAAGGGGCGGTCCTGCCCGTTCCCCTCATGAACGTGATCAACGGGGGAAAGCATGCCG
This sequence comes from uncultured Thermus sp., assembly GCF_938010445.1. NCBI lineage: Bacteria > Thermotogati > Deinococcota > Deinococci > Thermales > Thermaceae > Thermus > uncultured Thermus sp. The sequence continues at coordinate 3,970 of NZ_CALLUR010000042.1, read as the reverse complement.
ATAACCGGGTGGATTTCCAGGAGTTCATGTTGGTGCCCGCAGGGGTGGAGAGTTTTTCCGAGGCCCTGCGGGTGGGGGCTGAGGTCTTTCACACCCTGAAGGGGGTGCTGAAGGAGAAAGGGTACAGCACCAACGTGGGGGATGAGGGGGGTTTTGCCCCGGACCTCAAGAGCAACGAGGAGGCCGTGGAGCTCCTTCTCTTGGCCATTGAGCGGGCAGGTTATACCCCGGGCCAGGAGGTGTCCTTGGCCCTGGATCCGGCGGCCAGCGAGCTTTACCGGGAAGGCAGGTACCACCTAGAGGGGGAAGGCCGGGTCCTTTCCTCGGAGGAGATGGTGGAGTTCTGGGCCTCCTGGGTGGAGAAGTACCCGATCCGCTCCATAGAGGACGGTCTGGCGGAGGACGACTGGGAAGGCTGGCGGCTTCTTACCGAGCGCCTGGGTAGCCGTATCCAACTGGTGGGGGACGATCTTTTCGTTACCCATCCCCAAAGGCTCCGCCAGGGGATTGAGAGGGGGGTGGCCAACGCCATCTTGGTGAAGGTGAACCAGATCGGTACCCTTTCCGAGACCCTCGAGGCCATCCGCCTGGCCCAGCGCTCCGGCTACCGGGCGGTGATCAGCCACCGTTCCGGGGAGACCGAGGACAGCTTCATCGCCGACCTTGCGGTGGCGGTGAACGCCGGCCAGATCAAGACGGGTTCCCTCTCCCGGTCGGATCGCCTTGCCAAGTACAACCAGCTCCTGCGCATTGAGGAGGAGCTAGGGCGTGCGGCGCGCTTTCTCGGATATGAAGCCTTTTAAGCGCACCAAGATCGTGGCCACCCTGGGGCCCGCCTCGGACTCCAAGGAGGCCATCCGGGCCTTGGCGGAGGCGGGAGCGGACGTTTTTCGCCTGAACTTCAGCCACGGAACCCACGAGGAGCACCGCCGGCGGGCGGCTTGGGTGCGGGAGGTGGGGAGGGAGCTGGGCAAAACCCTGGCCCTTCTCCAAGACCTCCAGGGGCCTAAAATCCGCATAGGCCGCTTTAAGGAGGGCCGGGTGGAGCTTAAGGTGGGCCAGCCCTTCATCCTCACCCGGGCTCCCGTGGAGGGGGACGAAGGGCGGGTTTCCCTCACCTACAAGGGGCTTCCCGAGGACGTGGCCCCTGGGCAGGTGCTCCTTCTGGACGATGGCCGCCTGCGCCTTCGGGTGGAGAGGGTCCAGGGGGACGAGATCCACACCGTGGTGGAGCTTGGGGGAGTTCTTTCCGACAGCAAGGGCATCAACGTCCCGGGTTCGGATCTTTCCATCCCTGCCCTTTCGGAAAAGGACATCCAGGACCTGGCCCTGGGGGCGGAGCTGGGGGTGGACTGGGTGGCGGTGTCCTTCGTGCGCACCCGGGATGACCTCCTTTTGGCCCGGCACTACCTGGCCCGGCACGGTTCCCGGGCCCGGCTCATGGCCAAGATAGAGAAGCCCTCCGCCGTCTACCGCTTTGAGGAGATCCTCGAGGAGGCCGACGGCATCATGGTGGCCCGGGGGGACCTGGGGGTGGAGATGCCCTTGGAGGAGGTGCCCATTGTGCAAAAGCGCCTCATCCTCAAGGCCATCGCTGCGGGCAAGCCGGTGATCACCGCCACCCAGATGCTGGAGTCCATGGTGCAGAACCCCAGCCCCACCCGGGCCGAGGCCTCGGATGTGGCCAACGCCATCTTTGACGGGACGGATGCCGTGATGCTTTCCGCAGAAACCGCCGCCGGAGCCTACCCGGTGGAGGCCGTGGCCACCATGACCCGGATCGCTCGGGTGGTGGAATCCTCCCCTGAGTTCTTGCAGAAGCTCAACGTCCTTCGCCCCGCACCCACCCCCACCACCCAGGACGCCATCGCCCAGGCGGCGGACGACATCGTGGAGGCGGTGGAGGCCCGGGCCATCGTGGTCTTTACCGCCACGGGAAGCTCCGCCAGGCGCATCGCCCGTACCCGGCCCCGGGTACCCATCCTGGCCCTCACCCCTAACCCCGAGGTGGAGCGGCAACTGGCCTTGGTCTGGGGGGTTCTCCCGCACCTGGCCCCTGACCCCCAGGACACCGACGACATGGTGCGGATCGCCTTGGAGAAGGTGAAGGCCTGTGGCCTGGCCCAGGTGGGGGAGAGGGTGGTGATCGCCGCTGGGGTGCCCTTTGGCGTGCGGGGGACCACCAACCTCATCCGGGTGGAGCGGGTGAGCTGATACCCTCCCACCCTGGCCCTGCCAGGGTGGGGCCCAGATAGGGCCTTTTGCAGGCCCGATCCCGGACTAAGCCTTCCTGGGGGAGGAGGTCCCCTTTAGGGAGCATAAAGGGCCAAAGCGCTCACCACCGGCCTGGGAAAGCCTTGGTAGGGACTTCTCAGCCGGCCTTTGACCCAAAGCTGGGCCGAGCCCCCTCCGTCCATCCGCAGGGCGTTCCAGGCCCCCAGGGAGAGGAGGGCCCGGGCCAGGACCCCAGGGGTGGTGGGCTCGGAAACCAAGAGCCAAAGCCTTCCCTCCCGGGTCCAGGCCACCGCCGCCTGAGGGGCCACCGCCTGAAGCGGCCTGGGATCGCGGAAGTTTTCCTGGCTCGGGTCAAAGGCGTACTGGCCTTCCCTGACCAGGAGGGGGCCGCCCTCGAGGGCGTAGCGGAAGGGCGGGTCTAGGCGGCCAAAGAGGCTTAAGGAGTCCCCTGGCCTAAGGGGGAAGGGGGGAGCCCCCTTGGGGAAGGCCAGGGCCCAGGCCCCAGGGGGAAGCTCCTGGGGGGCCTGGAGGATGGCTTGCACCCGGTCCCCCATCACCAAGACCACCTCCTCCCCTTCCCGCCCCACGGGGCCGGGAACAGTGTAGGCGGTGTAGCGGGCGCGAGAGGTGTTCATCCCCACCCGCACCCGTTCCCCACTGGGGCCTCTTACCACCGCCTCAAACTTGGGAAATCCCATAAAGAAACTGAAGCCATCCCACAGGAGGGCCACCCGGCCATAAGGGTAGGAGACCGTCACCCCATCCTGCACCCAAAGGCCTATAGGGGTGCCGCTTTTGGGGTCAAAGTAGCCCCCGTTGAGGACCGCTAAGGCGTCCTGGGCCAAGTCCTTGGGCAGGGCCCTTGCCCCAGGCCGGCCCACGGGGATGAGCCTTCCCCGTTCCGCCTCCACCAGGTAGAGCCTTAAGGGGTCAGGGGCAAAGGCCCAGACCTCCCGGTAGCGGATTCCGGGGGCCAGGGGTTCGGCCACCTCCGGCTCCAGGGGGTACAGGTCCAGGACCAGCCGAGGGGGGTTTTCCAAGGGGAAAAGCCGGTAACGAAGCAACTTTCCCTTGGCGAAAAGGCTCAGTTCCGTGCCCGTGGGCAGAAGCCGCACCCTGGCCTCCACTCCTTTGGGCCAGGCAACCTGGAGCGTTCCCAAGGCCAGGTAGGGGAGAAGAAGGGTCAGGCGCTCGTGCCCTTGGGAGTCCTGGGGCCGGCCGGGATAGGGCTGGGCGAGGTCCAGGACCAGGCGGAAGGCCCGTCCCTGGAGGCCGTAGCGCGCCTGGGCTTCCGGCACCTGGAAGTAGCCGAGGGCCTTCAGGGCCTCGAGGGGGATCCTTTCCCCCTCGGGTGGGGGGAGGCTGGCCTCCCAGGGTTCGGCCCAGCCCACCCCCGGCACATACACGAGCCGAACCCCTCCGCCCTCGTAGACCCAGGCCCCGTTCTCCTCCCGGAAGGTGAGGCCATAGGTGCTGGCGGGAAGCAGGGTCTGGGCCAGGGAACAGGAGAAGAATAGGAGAAGGGCCAGTTCCTTCCTCCAGGGAATGCCGCTAAGCCTCATCCCTCCATGGGAGCAGATGGCGGTGAGAAAGCGCTTAGAAAGCGTTTATCCTTTCACCACAATGAGGGGCCTTAAGCGGGCCACCTTCTTACCGATCCCTGCCCCCTGGACCGCCTCCACCACCACGGAAACATCCTTGTAGGCCTCGGGCATCTCCTCGTCCACGGTGGCCT
>NZ_CALLUR010000041.1:0-3591 GCF_938010445.1 uncultured Thermus sp. | reverse complement strand
CGGCGGGCCTCCATGGCCGATAGTTCCCAGGTGAACCTGTTCATCTCCATCCATGTGAACGCTACCCCTACCCGCACCGCCCAGGGGGTGGAGGCCTTTTACTTTGGCCAGGCCCAGGACTCCCGCATCCTGGCCCAGGTGATCCGGGAAAACGGTGGGGGAGAGCTGGGGCGGCGCCTGACCCAGGAGGCCCGCACCGTGGCGGAAAGGATCCTTTCCGATATCGTAGCCCAGGCCAACCAACGCTATAGCCAGCGCCTGGCGGAGACCTTGGGGCGGCACCTTTCCCAGGCCACAGGGAGCCCTTACCGCGGGACCTTCCCGGGCGATTTCTTCGTCCTTCGCTATGCCAAGGTACCCGCGGTCTTGGTGGAGATCGGGTTCGGGGACCATCCCGTAGAGGGGCGAAGGCTGGCCGACCCGGCTTACCGGGAAAAGGTGGCCCAGGGGCTTCTTGCGGGTATCCTTACCTTCTTGGCCAACGGGGCCTATGCCAAGTAAGGGCTCCTGGGTCAAGGGCAGGCTTGGGCCTCGAGGCCGGCCACCGCTTGCCAGGATAGGGTTTTCCAGGAGAAGGAAAGGGGTAGGGCTTGGATCGTGAAAGGTTGCCAGGGGAGTTTGAGCGCCTCGAGGCGGTAGGCCAGGACCTCCCCCTCGGATCCCTCCAGGTTCAGGAAAAGCCCCTCCCCCTGGAAGAGGGAACGGTAGGAGTACCCGTAGGCGAGAGGGGGGTCCAGGGCGCGCAAAGAGGCCATGGGACCCCCGCTGTAGCGAAGGCCTGGGTCCCTTCTGGAGGGGCTACTTTGCGGGCCGAGCCAAAGGCCTTGGAGAACCCCCTCTACCTCGGCTTCCCCTACCAGGAAGGACCCCCGCCAGGCCCGAAGGTAGTCAAAGCCGGGCCGGCGGAAAAGCTGGGCCTCACCCCGCAGCAGCCCCACCCAGTCCAGAAGGAGCCCTTCCGAGTCCCCTGCCACCTCTAACCGCCCCACCGCCCCTTTTTCCCCCAGGAAACGGAGGTAGTCGTTTCCCGGCCAGCCGCTTTGGTAGCCATAGGCCCACCCTCCGGGGCGGGCCAGCGGAAGGCCCAGGAGGAAGCCGTCAAATCCTCCTTTCCCTTCCACCCGCCCCACCAGGAAAAGGACGCCATGCCGGTACAGGCCCCCGTAGGCGTACCCCTGGCCGGGGAGGGGGAGGCGCCAGGCCCGTTCCTCGGCTAGGTCCAAGACTAGGGCTTCCCAGCCCTTCGGGCCCAGGTGCCCTCCCCAGGCGAAACGGCCATCCGTGCCCCAAAGGATTCCCTGGCCTCCCGCCTTGGCCCAGAGGGGCTTTCCCGTTTGGTCCAGCCCCACCTGAAGGAGGGCTTTGCCCACATGGCCCACGGCCAAATAGCCATCCGGGGTACGGGCGAGGCCGTAAAGGGCGGAGTCCTCCTCTTTCGCCAAGACATGGGCGCCGCTTTGCGCCACCACTAGGGCCCGGTGGCCCCCTTCCACCAAAAGCCTTCCCGCCGCCACCTCTCCCAGGCCCGCAAAGAGGGCGGAGCCCAGGAGGGTGGAAAGCATTAGGCAAGCGGCCATTTAAAAGGGAAAGTTCTCCAAAGCCTCCGCGGCTGAGGAGAAGCGCTCCTTGGGGGATTTGGCCAGGAGGCGTTCCAAGTAGGCTTGCTCTGGGGAGGCGAGCCCAGGTATGGGGGGCACGGGTTCCTGGAGGTGGCCGAGGAGGACCTCCTCCGGTCCCCCCACGAAGGGGTGCTCTCCGGAAAGGATCCAGTACAAGATGATCCCTGCGGCGTAGACGTCGGCCTCGGGGCCGGGGCTTTGCCCCAGGACCTGTTCGGGGGCCAGGTAGGGAAGGGTGCCCAGCCTTAGGGGTTTTTTGAAGGCCTCGAGGGCCGGCCCCGAGAGGTCAAAGTCCACCAACCTGGCCTCGTCCGTTCCCGCCACAATGATGTTTTCCGGCTTCACGTCGCGGTGCACCAGGCCCTTGCCGTGCATGTGGGCCAGGGCCATGAGGAGCTGGCGGAAGACGAAAAGGGCCCGGTTTCTGCCGGGCCTACGGAGCATCCAGCGCCCCATCTCCTCCCCGGGGGCGTAGGCCAAGAGGAGGGCAGGGCCTTCCTCCAGGTCCAGGCTCTCCAGGACCGGGTTGAGGTTGGGGTGGGAAAGCCTTTGGCCCACCCAAAGCTCCCGGTTGCGCCTGGCCTCGGCCCCCCGGGGGAAGACCTTGAGGGCGTAGGGGGTGCCATAGCGGTCAAAGGCCAGGTAGACGGTGGCCAAGGCTCCTCGGCCCAAGGGGCGCACCACCCGGTATCGGTTCAAAAGGACCTTCCCCGCCAGGCTCACCGCCTCCACTATATCCAGCCCTCACGTCTTTCACCCAGAAGCCGTTAGGATTTGGGCGTGCGCGGCTTGGCGCTATCCGGTGGGGGGGCCAGGGGGCTGGCCCATATCGGGGCCCTCGAGGTTTTCCTGGAGGCGGGCTTGGAGTTTCAGGTGGTGGCCGGGACCAGCATGGGGGCCATCGTGGGGGCGCTCTACGCCGCAGGCAAGACCCCGGCGGAGATGCTGGCCATCGCCCACAAGACTCCCTGGCTGGGGCTTTTGGGCTTCTCCCCCAGGGAGGGGATTTTTTCCCGCAAGAAGCTCAAGGATTTCTTGGCGGAGCACCTACCTGCGCGCTTTGAGGAGCTTAAAAGGCCCCTGGCGGTCACCGCGGTGGACGTGGTCTCGGGGCGGCTTCTTTTCCTGACCCAAGGGGACCTGCCCAGCGCCCTTTTGGCCTCGGCCGCCTACCCGGGGCTTCTGGCCCCGGTGGAGCGGGAAGGGCAGCTTCTTTTTGACGGCGGGGTCCTGGACAACCTTCCCGTGGATGCCGCCCGCCTCCTAGGGGCCAGGGAGGTCTATGCCGTGGACGTGACCCCCGAGCGCCGGGTGGAGGAGGCCCCCAAAGGGCTTCTAGCCCTGGCCCGGCGGGCGGTGGACCTGATGCAGCTTCACCTGACCTCGGTGCGCCTCACCCTCTATGCCCCGGAGGTGTACGTGAGGCCCAGCCTGCCCGGGGTGGGCATTGAGGACTTCCGCCTTTTGGAGGAGATCGTGGAGGCAGGGCGCAAAGCAGCCAAGGAGGTCGTAGCCAGTAAAGTAGGAGGGGTATGAAGGCGTTTTGGGACTATCTTTTTCGTGAGTGGTTCCGCCAGGTGGGGGAAGCCCTGCTGGTGGCGTTTTTGGTCACCACCTTTGTCTTCACCACCGTGGGGGTGGTGGGGCAGAGCATGTTTCCCACCCTGCAAAACGGGGAGCGGGTATTGGTTCCCAAGTGGGAGACCTGGCTGGTGCGCTTTGGCCTGATGGAGTGGAAAAGGGGAGAGATCGCCATTCTGAAACCTCCCGAGGGTACTCCCAACGCCACCGCCCGCTTTCCCATCCTGGGCTTTAGCTTCCGGGCCTTCTTCATCAAGCGCATCGTGGCGGTGCCGGGGGATGAGGTCTATGTGGAGCGGGGGGTGGTGTACATCAACGGCAAACCCCTGGACGAAAGGCACATCACCGACCGCATCGCCCCCTGGCCCGATTCCTTTCCGGGGGTGTGCTA
>NZ_CALLUR010000040.1:0-9860 GCF_938010445.1 uncultured Thermus sp. | reverse complement strand
CGGGGCTGGGGAGCTTCACCGGGGAACTGGCCCGCCTGGCCCCCCTGGCCTTCGCCCTGGCCCTGGTCCTCAACTACCTGGTCATCGCCAGCCAGTTCAACGCTTGGCGCTACCCCCTTTACCTCCTTCTCCCCGTGCCCTTGGCCTTGGTGGGCGCCTTTTGGCTCACCTACCTTCTGGGCACGGGCCTGGACGTGATCAGCGTCCTGGGGGTAGTGATGCTGATCGGCCTGGTGACCAAAAACGCCATTTTGCTTCTGGACTTCGCCGTGCGGCGCATGCGGGAAAAACCCCTAAAGGAAGCCCTGGTGGAGGCCGCCCGGCTCCGTCTACGGCCTATCCTCATGACCAGCCTAACCGTGCTTATCATTAGCCTGCCTTTGCTTCTAGGCACCGGGGAAGGAGCGGAGTACCGTAGACCCTTGGGGGTGATCATCCTGGGAGGGCTCCTTTCCTCCACCCTCCTCACCCTCTTCGTGGTACCCGCGGCTTTCTACGCCTTTGAGCGCCGAAGCAAGGAGGAACCGGTCCTGCGGTAACCATGGTTGCCAGAAAGATCCTGATCCTAATCGGCCTGGGGGCCTTGCTCCTGGCCTTGGCCGTGGTGGGGGTGGCCTACTACTTCCTTAGGCCTTTGAAGGCCGAGCCCCTGGCCCAGGAGGCCCTCCAAGGGGGAGGCCTTAAGGTGCAGGAGGCGCCGTATGGCCTGGCCCTCATTCCTAAGACCCCCAAGGCCCTCCTGGCCTTTTACCCTGGGGCCCGGGTGGAACCCTTGGCCTACGCCCCGGTCCTGGCCCCCGTGGCCCAGGCGGGGTACCTGGTGGTCCTCCTCAAGGTCCCCTCCGGCATCGCCCTCTTGGGCAAGGAAAGGGCCTTGGAGGCCCACAGGGCCCATCCCCATCTTCCCCTGGTGGTAGGGGGGCATAGCCTAGGGGGCGTGGCCGCCGCCGAGCTGGCTGTCCGGGAGAAGCTCCCCCTTATCCTCTTCGCCAGCTACCCTGAGGAGGACCTCAGCCGGGAAACCCTCCCCACCCTAGCCCTCTACGGCACCGAGGATGGCCTTCTGCCCCTCGAGGAAGCCCGACAAAAGGCCCGGCGCTTACCCAAGAATGCCCGGGTGGTCTTCATAGAAGGCCTGAACCACGCGGGCTTCGGGGCCTATGGCCCCCAGAAGGGGGACCGGCCCGCGACAAGGCCCCGGGAGGCCCTTTGGCCGGAGATTGCGGAAGAGGTGCTCCTCTTCCTGGAAGGCTTGGACCTTACCGCACCACCCCCACCCCAGACACTCCATCGGGGAAGTGATATAGTGGGGAAAGCCGGGGCGGGCGCCCCCCCTCGGAACACTTCCCCCTAAAACCCACCCCTAGCCCAGCCCTGCCCACATCAGGGTGGCCCTGCCGTCTAGGGAAAGGGGGGGAAGGGAAAGGAGCACGCATGAAGGATAGCCTGCAAACGCTTAAGAGCCTTCACACCCCAAGCGGCACCTACGGGTACTTTGACCTTACGGAACTGGAGAGGAAGGGCCTTGCCGAGGTAAGCCGGCTCCCCTTCTCCATCCGCATCATGCTGGAAAGCCTCCTGAGAAACGAGGACGGCTACCAGGTAACCAAGGAGGATATTGAGGCCCTGGCCCGCTGGACTCCGGAGCCCGGGGAGATCAATGTGCCCCTGAAGCTGGCCCGGGTCATCCTTCAGGACTTCACCGGGGTGCCGGCGGTGGTGGACCTGGCGGCCATGCGGGACGCCGTGGCCGAGCGGGGCGGGGACCCCAGACGCATCAACCCCGTGGTGCCCGCCGATTTGGTCATTGACCACTCGGTGCAGGTGGACGCCTTCGGCACCGCCTACGCCTTCTTTTACAACGTGGAAAAGGAGTACGAAAGGAACCGGGAGCGCTACCTCCTCCTCAAGTGGGCCCAAGGGGCCCTGGAGAACTTCCGGGTGGTGCCCCCCGGCACCGGCATCGTTCACCAGGTGAACCTGGAGTACCTGGCCAAGGTGGTGATGACCCAGGAGGTGGAGGGCCTTACCCTGGCCTTCCCCGATAGCCTGGTGGGCACCGACAGCCACACCACCATGGTGAACGGCCTGGGCGTTTTGGGCTGGGGCGTGGGGGGCATAGAGGCCGAGGCGGTGATGCTGGGGCAGCCCTACTACATGCTGGCCCCCAAGGTGGTGGGATTCAAGCTCTATGGGGAGCTTCCCGAAGGGGCCACAGCCACGGACCTGGTCCTCACCATCACCGAGATCCTGCGCAAACACGGGGTGGTGGGCAAGTTCGTGGAGTTCTTTGGCCCCGGGGTGGCCAAGCTCTCCCTGGCGGACCGGGCCACCATCGCCAACATGGCCCCCGAGTACGGGGCCACCATGGGCTTCTTCCCCGTGGACGAGGAGACCTTGAACTACCTGAGGCTCACGGGCCGCCCTGAGGAGCTCGTCGCCCTGGTGGAGGCCTACACCAAGGCGGTGGGGCTTTTCCGCACCCCCGAGGCTGAGGAAAAGGTGCGCTACTCGGAAACCCTGGAGCTGGACCTCTCCACGGTGGAGCCCTCCCTGGCCGGCCCCAAGAGGCCCCAGGACCGGGTGGCCCTTAGGGAGGTGAAGGGAAGCTTCCTCGCCCACCTCACCAAGCCGGTGAAGGAACGGGGGTTTGGCCTTGGGCCGGACCAGCTTGGCCAGAAGGTCCTGGTCAAGCGGCACCAGGAGGAGTTTGAGCTCGCCCACGGCTCGGTGGTCATCGCCGCCATCACCAGCTGCACCAACACCTCCAACCCCACGGTGATGCTGGGAGCAGGGCTTTTGGCCAAGAAAGCGGTGGAGGCGGGGCTGGACACCAAGCCCTGGGTGAAAAGCTCCCTGGCCCCGGGTTCCAAGGTGGTGACGGACTACCTGGAGGCCAGCGGGCTTTTGCCCTTCCTCGAGGCCCTGCGCTTCCACGTGGTGGGCTACGGGTGCACCACCTGCATCGGCAACTCCGGTCCCCTGCCCGAGGACATCGCCAAGGCGGTGGAGGAGGGGAACCTGGTGGTGGCCGCGGTGCTCTCCGGGAACCGCAACTTTGAGGGGCGCATCAACCCCCACGTGAAGGCCAACTACCTGGCAAGCCCCATGCTGGTGGTGGCCTACGCCCTGGCGGGCCGCATGGACGTGGACTTCACCACGGAGCCCCTGGGCTACGACCCCAACGGCAAGCCCGTCTACCTCAAGGACATCTGGCCCTCCATGGAGGAGATCCGCCAGGCCATGGCCAAGACCCTGGACCCCGAGCTCTTCAAGAAGGAGTACGCCAAGGTCTTTGAGGGGGACGAGCGCTGGCAGGCCCTCCCCGCCCCCACCGGGGAGCTTTTCGCCTGGGACCCCGGGAGCACCTACATCCAAAAGCCCCCCTTCTTCCAGAACCTGGGCCAGCACCGGGTGGGGGATATCCGGGGGGCCAGGGTGCTTCTGGTCCTGGGGGATTCCGTGACCACCGACCACATCTCCCCCGCCGGGGCCATCCCCGTGAAGAGCCCCGCGGGCCAGTACCTGATCTCCAAGGGGGTCAAGCCGGAGGACTTCAACTCCTACGGCTCCCGGCGCGGCAACCACCAGGTGATGATGCGGGGCACCTTCGCCAACATCCGCATCAAGAACCTGATGCTGGATGGGGTGGAAGGGGGCTACGCCAAGAAGCTTCCCGAGGGCGATGTTGACTTTGTGTACAACGTGGCCCTGCGCTACCAAGAGGAGGGCACACCCCTTCTGGTGATCGCCGGGAAGGAGTACGGCACGGGCAGTAGCCGCGACTGGGCCGCCAAGGGTACCTTCCTCCTGGGCATCAAGGCGGTGCTGGCGGAAAGCTTTGAGAGGATCCACCGCTCCAACCTGGTGGGGATGGGGGTGTTGCCCCTGGAGTTCCTGCCCGGGGAGAACCGGGAAACCCTGGGCCTCACGGGCTACGAGGTCTACGACATCCTGGGGCTTGAGGACCTAACCCCCCGCAAAAAGGTGGAGGTGGTGGCGCGAAGGGAAGACGGCACGGAGGTTCGCTTCCAGGCCACCGCCCGCCTGGACACCCCGGTGGAGGTGGACTACTACAGGAATGGGGGCATCCTGCAAACGGTGCTCCTCAACATGCTGAAGGAGGCCAAGGCCCAGTAGCGAAGGGCAGGAAGGCCCCGGGGCTGTGCCCCGGGGCCTCCATTTAGGAGAGCGCTAAAGCCCTGCGCCGATCTCCAGGTGGGGGTTGGGGCGGCCCCCCTCCTCCTCCGCCTCCCGGGCCTCAATCTTGCCCTTGATGCGCTTCAGGCGGAAGGTATCCTCCCTTTCCCGTTGCTCCAGAACCTGCTGGATGAAGCGGATCTGGCCCCGGATTCCGGGAATCACCACCTGCTCCAGGGCGTTCACCCGGCGGGTGGTCTTCTTGATCTCCTCCCCGATCTTTTTGAGGCGGGTTTCCGTGTTGGCCACCTGGAACAGGGCCTCGGCGTAACGGCGGAAGGCCCGGGCGGCCTCCAGGGTGTAGGCGGGGGTGCCCACCGGGGAAAGAAGGGCCCCATCGGAAAAGGTGACCCTAAGCCTGGGCACCTTGCTCCCCCAGACGTTTTCCACCTCCGCCTCCACCTTTTCCAAGGGACGCACCCCCAGGGCCGCCGCGGCCACCGCCTCCGGCCCGTCAAAGGCCTGGGCCAGGAGCAAAGCCCCGTAAGCTTCCTGGGCCGCCTGGTTCAGGGCCTTGCGGGCCTCGAGGGCCTCCCGCACCAGGCCGAAGAACTCCGCCACCAGGGCATCCCGCTTCTTTTTGAGGAGGTCCACCCCCTTCTGCGCCAGGCGCATCTGGCCGCGCCGCTGCAGAAGGTTCATGCGGGTGGGGCTGACCTGGCTCATAGGACCTCCTTAGTCCAGGGCCTGGGGAGCGCCCCAGATCTCCTCCAGCTTCTGCCCGTAGTACTTGCCGATGTGGTCGCGGGAAATCCGCTTAAGCTCGCCCTGGGGCAGCATGGAAAGCAGGGCCCAGGCGATCTGCAGGCTCTCCTCAATGGAGCGGTTCTGCTGCCCCTGGTTGATGAAGTGCTTCTCAAAGGCGTCGGCGAACTGCAGGTAGCGCCGGTCGTTCTCCGTGAGGGCATCCTCGCCGATGATGGCCACCAGCTTACGGATGTCCACCCCGTTGGCGTAGGCGGAGTACAGCTGGTCGGAAACCTGCTTGTGGTCCTCCCGGGTCTTGCCCTTGCCCACGCCGTTGTTCATGAGCCGGGAAAGGGAGGGCAAGGGGTCAATGGGCGGGTAGATACCCTTGCGGTGGAGCTCCCGGGAAAGCTGGATCTGACCCTCGGTGATGTAGCCGGTGAGGTCGGGGATGGGGTGGGTGCGGTCGTCGTCGGGCATGGAGAGGATGGGGATCTGGGTCACGGACCCCTTCTTCCCCACCACCACCCCGGCCCGCTCGTAGATGGTGGCCAGGTCGGTGTACATGTAGCCGGGGTAGCCCCGCCGCCCTGGGATCTCCTCGCGGCTGGCCCCAATCTCCCGCAGGGCCTCGCAGTAGTTGGTCATGTCGGTGAGGATGACCAGCACGTGGTAGTCGTGCTCAAAGGCCAGGTACTCGGCCACGGTGAGGGCCATGCGGGGGGTGAGGATGCGCTCAATGGTGGGGTCGTCCGCCTTGTTGAGGAAGAGCACGGAACGGCTTAAGGCCCCGGTGCGCTCAAACTCCTGGATGAAGTAGGAAAGCTCCCGCTGGGTGATGCCCATGGCGGCGAAGACCACGGCGAAGGGCTCCTCCTTCTCCCCCTCCCCCGAGAGGTCCGGGCGCACCGTGGCCTGGCGGGCGATCTGGGCGGCGATCTCGTTGGCGGGAAGGCCCGAGCCCGAGAAGATGGGCAGCTTCTGCCCCCTAACCAGGGTGTTCATCACGTCAATGGTGGAAATACCCGTCTGGATGAACTCCTCGGGCTTCCTGCGGGCCACGGGGTTCAGGGGCAGGCCCACGATGGGCAGCCGCTTCTCCGGGGTAATGGGGGGCAGGCCGTCAATGGGCTTGCCGATCCCGTTGAAGCGCCGGCCCAGCATCTCCTTGGAAACCCCAAGCCGGGCCACGTCCTCCACCAGGCTCACGCTGGTGGTGGCCAGGTCCAGGCCCGTGGTCTCCTCAAACACCTGGATGACCGCATACTCCTCGGAAACCTCGATCACCTGGCCGCCGCGCACCCGGCCCGTGCCGTCCTTGATGTCCACGATGGCGCCATAGGCCAGGTCCTTGGCGTTTTCCACGAAGAGGAGCGGCCCCGAGATATAGGTGATGCCCGTGTATTCCTTCTTAAGAAGATCCATCCATCCCTCCTCTAGGCCAGGGCCTTGAAGGCCCCCTCGATCTCCTTCATGGCCTCCTCAAAGTAGCGGGGGAAGTCCTCCTCGCTTTGGTAGCGGGCCCGACCGATGCGCTCAATGACGGGAAGCCCCAGGATCTCGTCGATGCTCACCCCCCGCCGGATGGCCGCCTCCGCCTCCTTGTAGAAGCTGAGGATCATCTTCATGATGCCGTAGGCCTTGGGCATGGAGCAGTAGGCGTCGATCTCGTGGAAGGCGTTTTGTTGCAGGAAGTCCTCGCGGATGATCCGCCCCACCTCAATGACCAGGCGCTCGGCATCCTGGAGGGCATCGGGACCCACCAGCTGCACGATCTCCTGCAGGCCGGCCTCCCGCTGGAGAAGCTCGGAGATGGCGTCGCGAAGCTCGGGGTAGTCGGGGGCCACGTTCTCGCGGTACCAGGGGTCCAGGGCCGGGGTGAAAAGGGAGTAGGAACCATTCCAGTTAATCGCTGGGAAGTGGCGCCGGAAGGCTAAGGAGGCATCCAGCCGCCAGAAGGCCCCCACGATGCGCAGGGTGGACTGGGTCACGGGCTCGGACATGTCGCCGCCCGGTGGGGAAACCGCCCCCACGATGGTGATGGCCCCCTCCTCCCCCGCCAGGGTGATCACCTTACCGGAGCGCTCGTAGAAGGCGGCCAGACGGGCGGCCAGGTAAGGGGGGTAACCCTCTTCCGCGGGCATCTCCTCCAAGCGGCTGGAGATCTCCCGCAAGGCCTCGGCCCAGCGGCTGGTGGAGTCGGCCATGAGGGCCACGGCGAACCCCTGGTCGCGGAAGTACTCGGCGATGGTCACCCCCACGTAGATGCTGGCCTCCCGGGCGGCCACGGGCATGTTGGAGGTGTTGGCGATGAGCACCGTGCGGTGCATGAGGGGCCCACCCGTCTTGGGGTCGGTGAGCTCGGGGAACTCCACCAAGACGTCGGTCATCTCGTTGCCCCGCTCCCCACAGCCCACGTAGACCACCACGTCCGCGTTGGACCACTTGGCCAGGGCCTGCTGGGTCACGGTCTTACCGCTGCCAAAGGGCCCGGGGATGGCCGCCGTGCCCCCCATGGCCACGGGGAAGAGCACGTCCAGGATGCGCATCCCCGTGAGGAAGGGGGTGTTGGGGTCCAGCTTGCGCTGCACGGGGCGGGCCCGGCGCACGGGCCAGGTGTGGTAGAGCTTGAGCTGGGTGCCGTCCTCCAGGACCACCACCGGCTCCTCCACCGTGTACTCCCCAGCGGGCTTCACCTCCTTCACCCGGCCCTTCACATCCGGGGGCACCAGGATCTTGTGGGTGAAGTTGAACTCCGGCACCGTGCCCAGGACCATCCCCCCTCTGACCTCATCCCCCGGCTTGACCCTGGGGGTCCAGGCCCACTTCTTCTCCCGGTCCAGGGGGTGGACCACCACCCCCCGGGTGATGTAGATCCCGGTTCTCTCTTGGATGCGCTCCAGGGGACGCTGGATGCCGTCGTAGATCCCGTTCAGCATCCCTGGGCCCAGCTCCACCGCCAGGGGAAGCCCCGTGGAGACCACCGGCTCCCCCACCTTAAGCCCCGAGGTGTCCTCATAGACCTGGACGAAGGCGGTGTCCCCATCCAGGCGGATGATCTCCCCCACCAGGCCCTCGTGGCCCACCTTGCAAATGTCGTACATGCGAGCCCCGGTCATGCCCTTGGCAATCACCGCCGGGCCCGCAATCTTCTGGATCACGCCCTGGATCATCTTCCCTCCATTCTACAGCTTGATGTCAAAGCCTATGGTCCTTCGCACCAACTCCCGCATGTACCCCTCCACATCGGGGTTTTGGAAGGCGTCCCTCAAGCCCGCAAAGGGAAGGAGCACGGGGAGGTCCTTGCCCCGCATGAGCCTCTCCACCGCCTTTTCCGGCTCGGGAAGAAGCCCGCTGTCCACGGCCACCAGGGCATACCCCCCGGCCTGGACCAGTTCCTCCAACCGGGCCCGGGCCTCCTCGGCGCTGGAGGCGGGATACGCCTCGAGGCCCGCCAGGCGGAAGCCCTGGGCCGATTCGGGATCGGCGATCACCGCCACCTTCATTCGCAGACCACCTCCTCCTCCACCTGGGCCCGGGGAAGCCCGAAGTAGGCCCGCCGAGCCAGCAGCCTAAGCCGCATGGCCTCCCACTCCCTTTCCCTCACGTAGGCCAGGACCAGGCCCACCCCTAGGGGATCCGAAGCCCCCTTCCTGGCCTCCTTAAGGAGGACGCACCTTAGCCGCCTTTCCAGCTCCTTTAGGTCCCGCACGCCGGACAAAGGAGCAAAGGGCGTGCCCGCCAGCTCGTCCAAGACGGCGTAATCCCCCTCCAGGAGCCGGGCGAAGCGCACCCGGTCCACGAAGCGCCCACCCCGGATAAAGACGCTTTCCACCGGCACGTCCTGCCCCTGGAGCTTAAAGGCGGTGCGCAGGTTCTCGGCGTCCACCTCGAGGGCCAGGTGGTCCCGCAAGGCCGGCTCCTCCAGGGCCTTGGAGGCCTTGGCCACATCCTCAAAGAAGCGCTTGGCCAAAAGGGCCTCCACCCGGGAAAGGTCCTGGGTTTCCCGCAAAACCGCCCTCAGGGCCCGGGCCAAGGGATGGCCCGGTACGGACAAAACCTGGGCCATCCCCGCCGCATCCTGGGCCTCGTAAGCCTGCCGCCAGAAGGTTTCCTTGAGGGTGCCGGGCAAGAGGGCTATCTCCTCAAAGGGCTTGCCCGTGGCCTTGGCCCGGAGGAGGGCCTGCAGGTTGGTAAGGTCATTCCTTAGGAGGAGAAGCCGGACCGCCTCCCGGGCCTCCCCCGTAACCAAGCCCGCCAGATCCCCCACCAACCGGGCCTGGGTAAGGGCTACCGCCCGGTCCACATCCGGGAGGCCCTGGCCGGCCAGGTCCTGGCCGTAGACGCTCTCGGAAAGAAGGCGCAGGAAATCCGGGTAGGAAAGGTCCAGGGCCTCCTGGAAAAAGCTCTCCTTGAGAAGGGTACTCCTCCTGGCCCGCACCCGGGCGTTTAGGTAGCCGAAGTCGTCCGCCATGTTCTAGCCCCACACCACCTGGGCCACCTTGGAGGAAAGGGCATCCCAGGCCCGTTGCAAACGGCTTAGCAGGGCGTTTTCCACCTGGGTCCTGCCCCCCTGGCCGATGGCCCTTACCCCAAGGCGCAAGGCGGGATCCTCCCGGAGTTCCAGGCCCCGCTCCCGCGCCAGACCCTCGAGGTGGGGAAGGTTTTCGGGATGGGAAGCCAAGGCCTCGGGCTCGCCCAAGGCCGCAAGGGCCTCCTCCGCCAGTTTCCGCAAAACCCCTGGCCAATCGGGGCTACCCGGTAGGGCCATGAGGGCCTCCTGCACCTTTTCCCTCACCCGGGCCAGTACCTCCCCCTTGGCCTCGGTACGGGCTGTGGCCAGGAGGAGCTCCCCGGCGCTTTCGGCCCGGCGAAGGGCGGCTTGCAGGCTGGCCTCGAGGGCCCGCTTCTTGGCGGAAAGCAAGCCTTCGGCCTTGGCCCTGGCCTCGGAGACCAGGCTCTCCGCCTTGGCC
>NZ_CALLUR010000039.1:0-15931 GCF_938010445.1 uncultured Thermus sp. | reverse complement strand
GCTACAACATCTACCCCCGCGAGGTGGAAGAGGTCCTCTACCAGCATCCCGCCGTCCAGGAAGCCGCCGTGGTGGGCGTACCCGACCCTTACCGCGGGGAAACCGTGGCCGCCTTCCTCGTCCTCAAGGAGGAGTACCGGGGCAAGGTAACGGAAAAGGACATAGAAGCCTTCTGCCGGGAAAACCTGGCCGCCTACAAGGTCCCCCGCATCATCCAGTTCCGCGATAGCCTCCCCAAGACCAGCGTGGGGAAGATCCTCAAGCGGGAGCTGAGCAAAGGGGTGACAAGGCAGCAGCCCAAGTAGGGCCAGGGCCGAAAACCCCAGGGGCCCTGAGGATGCCCGCCCTCCTTGCCGGGATCGGGGGAGGTCCGGACCCTTTACATGGCCATACTCAAGATGTATGATGATCTAGAAGGAAAGGGGGGATAGGGTATGAGCGCCACCGGCCTCGAGGTCTTCGACACCACGATACACAAGACCCATAGTTGGTTGAAGGAGATCATGGAAAACCTGGGCATAGAGGACCGCCATCGGGCCTACATGGCCTTAAGGGCCGTGCTTCATGCCCTACGGGATCGCCTCACCGTGGAGGAAACCGCCCAGCTGGCTGCCGAACTTCCCATGCTCATCCGCGGCCTCTTCTACGAGGGTTGGGACCCCACGGGCAAACCCCTTAAGGAGCGGCACAAGGAAGCCTTCCTAGCCCACGTGGCCCGGGAGCTCAGGACCCCTTCGGGACCGGCCTTGGACCCCGAGGCCGCCGCCCGGGCGGTGTTCAAGGTGCTTTCTCATAAGGTCTCCGAAGGGGAGATCCGGGACGTGCTGAACCTGCTTCCCAAGGAGATCCGCGAGCTTTGGCCCCAGGCCTGATCCGGGCGAGGGCTGCCTCAGTCCAGCACGAAGCGGTCCTCGCTCTCGTGGAGGCGCACCCGGTGGACGATGCGCTGGTCCTGTTCCCCATGGCCCTCGGTCATGGCCACCACGCTCACGTAGGGCCTTAAGGGGCTACGGAGCACCTTCTTGGTAAGGGTTTCCTCCACCTGGAAGATGCCCGCGGAGTTGTTCATGGTCACCTGGATCTCCACGGGCACCTTTTCCCCTTTCAGGATGCGCACCTCGTCCACCGCCAAGGCGCTGATGGAGTGGATGTCGATGCTTCCCAGGGCGAAGGCCTTCCGCCCCCGGCCCTTGGTGATGTCGGTGCCGTCGGCCACGGCGGTGACCCCGGCCTCTATGGTGAGGGGTTCTGGGGAGAGGTCATGGCTGTAAATCCCGTGAAGGATCAGGGCCCTGAGGGCCGTGCGCTGCTCGGGGTCGGGGTAGATCTTCTCCAGGATGCGGTTCAGGATGGGTGCGGCCAGGCACACGCCGAAGGCCTCGTGGTGGTCCCGGTGCACCTGGTTG
This sequence comes from uncultured Thermus sp., assembly GCF_938010445.1. NCBI lineage: Bacteria > Thermotogati > Deinococcota > Deinococci > Thermales > Thermaceae > Thermus > uncultured Thermus sp. The sequence goes on along the minus strand of NZ_CALLUR010000039.1, from coordinate 14,525 downwards.
CCCAGGTCATGGAGCATGGTGGCAAGGAGGACCACCACGTAGGCGTCCTCCAGCTCCCCGGCCCCTGACTCCACCGTGTCCAAGCGCACCCCCGCTTCGGCCAGAAGGGCCAGGATGGCCACGCTGGCCGCCCCGGTGAGGAGGGCGTGGACCCGGCCGTGGTCGTTGTAGCCCAGCTTGCGCATGGTGATGTAGTTGGCCATGTTCCAGCCGGCCCTGGCCTCGGGGTCTTGGATGAGGAGCTCGTAGGCCTTAAGGGCCTTGGGAAAGGCCTTTAGGCGCTCGCGAATGGACTGGTCGGCCTCGGCGTACAGCTTGGCCTTAGGGCTGGCCACGTGGACAACGCGCTCTCCCGTCATGGGCATCTCTACCTTACACCACACCCTCCGGGAAGACCTGCCTTCCCCACCCTTTGCCCCGCACGAGAAAGGGGGGAAGGAGGCCACCGGCCTCTTGGGAAGCCCGCGAAACCCCTACTCTCCCTTGAAGTTGGGCGCCCGCTTCTCCAGGAAGGCCCGCACCCCCTCCTTCATGTCCTCCGTGGCGGAAGCGTAGCCGAAGAGGTCCGCCTCAATCTCCAAGGCCTCGGCTAGGTCCAGCCCCTCGCCCCGCACCACGCTCTCCTTGGCCAGGGCCAGGGCGATGGGGGCGTTTTTCATGATCTTCTGGGCCAGCTTCTTGGCTTCCTCCAAAGCATTCTCCCCCACCCGGTTCACCAGACCCAGGCTCAAGGCCTCCTCCGCGGACACATGCCGCCCGGTGAAGATGAGGTCCAAGGCCCGGCCCCGGCCGATGAGCCGGGGAAGCCTCTGGGTGCCGCCAAAGCCCGGGATGAGGCCAAGCCCCACCTCGGGCAAGCCCAGCTTGGCGTCCTTGGAAGCCACCCTCAGGTCGCAGGCCAAGGCCAGTTCCAACCCTCCCCCTAGGGCGTACCCCTGGATGGCGGCGATGGTGGGAAGGGGCAAGGCGGCGATCTCCGCGAAGACCTGTTGCCCCAAAAGGGCGTACTCCCGGGCCGTGAAGGGGTCTTTTAGGGCGGCGATCTCCTTAAGGTCGGCCCCGGCGGCAAAGGCCTTGCCCTCCCCGGTGAAGATGGCCACCCGGACCTCGGGGTCCTGATGGATGACCTCGGCCACCTCGGCCAACTCCCGCAAGAGGTCCTGGGAGAGGGCGTTTAGGGCCTCGGGCCGCCTTAGGGTAACCAGGGCGATGCCCTCCTCCACCTCGTAGGAAAGGTGGGCAAACTCGGGGATCTCCAGGATGAACTCGTGCTCGCCTTCGTGCTCGTGGGCCATGCTACACCTCCAAAAGGGCCTCGAGGGCCACCTCCACCATACGCCTTAGGCCTTCCTGCAGCACCTCAGGAGGCGCCAGCTCGGGATCGCCAATGCGGTTGGAGACCACAAGGACGGCCCCGGCGCGCACGCCCCGCATCTTACCCAGAAGGAAAAGGGCGCTGGCCTCCATCTCAAAGGCCAGAACCCCGTACCGGGCCCAGGCCCGGGCGCCCTCCGGGGTGGTGGCGTAGAAGGCATCCTCGGTGGCCACCAGCCCCACATGGTGGGGGTAGCCCCTTTCCTTTGCCTTGGTCCAAAGGGCTTGGAAGAGATGGGCATCGGGCACGGGAGCGTAGGGGCGGCCCTCCAGGTACTGCCGGGTGGCCCCGTCCAAGGGTATGGCCCCCTGGGGGATCACCAGGTCCCCGGGGGCCAGGCCCTCGTCCACCGCCCCACAGGTGCCCACCCTAAGCAGCACCCTGGCCCCCAGGCTCACCAACTCCTCGGCCACAATGCTGGCGGAAGGGGCCCCCATGCCCGTGGTCTGCACGGAAACCGGCACCCCCCGGTACCGCCCGGTGAAGCCCAAAAGGCCCCGGTGCGAGGTGTAAAGCCGGGGTTCCTCTAGAAACGTCTTGGCGATCCACTCCGCCCGGCCCGGGTCCCCCGGCAGAAGCACCTTTTCGGCCACATCTCCTTTGGCTCCCCGCACGTGGATGGGGCTCATACCGCCCCATTTTAAAGGCGCAAGGTGGGCAAGCCTTCCACCAAGGCCTCGTCATGGGTGGAAAGAAGGAGGGCTGCCCCCACCTCCTGGGCCAGCTCCTCCATGAGCCTGAGCACCTCTTTGGCCTGGGTGCGGTCCAGGCTAGCGGTGGGCTCGTCCGCCAAGAGGAGCCTGGGCCTAAGGTAAAGGGCCCGGGCCACCGCCACCCGCTGCCGCTCCCCACCCGAAAGCCTTTGGGGAAGGAAATCCGCCCGTTCCCTAAGGCCCAGCCGGGAAAGGAACCAAAGGGCATGGCCCCGGTCCACCTGGCCTGCCAGGTAGCCGGGGGCCAGCACGTTCTCCAAGGCGGTGAGCTCTGGGAAGAGGAAGTGGTGCTGAAAGACAAGGCCCATGAAACGGAGCCGTTTCCTGGCCAACACCCCCTCGGGAAGGCCCCGGATGGGGGCTCCCTCCCAGTACACCTCCCCCTCCTGCAGGGGCAAAAGCCCCGCCAGGAGATGCAGGAGGGTGGTTTTGCCGCTCCCCGAGGGGCCCAAGACGGCCAGGGCCTCCCCGGGGCCTAACCTTAGGGAAACCCCCCGGAAAAGGTGGCCGTTCCCGTAGGAGAATCCCAGGCCTACCGCCTCCAGGACCGGGTCCACCTTCTAATCCTCTAGGCAAAAGATGAAGCCTCGGTTAGAGTAAGGCCGATGCCCGCATCCCCTCTTTTCCAGGATATGGGCCCGGAGGAGATCCATCTGGCCCGCTCCTACTTCCAACCCTTGGCCTACCCCAAGGGTAAACCCATCTTCCACCAGGGGGACCTGGGCCAGGCCCTTTACCTGGTGGAGGAGGGTTGGGTGCGCCTCTACCGCACCCATCTGGGAGGCCAGGAAAAGATCCTGGGGTTCCTAGGGCCCGGGGAGGTCTTCGGGGAGATGAGCCTTTTGGACGGGGGGGAACGAAGCGCCAGCGCCGTAGCGGAGGAGGACACCCTTCTTCTGGTCCTTTACCGGGAGACCTACTTTGGGCTCATCCGCCGCCTTCCCCTCTTCGCCCACAACCTGGCCAAGATCCTCGCCCACCGCCTGCGGGAACTCAACCTGGAGCTGGACCTTCTGGCCTTTGAGGAGGCCAGAAGCCGCGTGGCCTACGCCCTCTTAAAGCTTCTCCGCCAAGGACAGGGACCCCACTTCCAGCTCCGCCACCAGGACCTGGCGGCCCTGGCCGGGGTGAGCCGGGAGACCACCACCCGGGTCCTCCACCAGCTAAAAGACCAGGGCATCCTGCGGCTCTCCGCAGGGATGGTGGAGGTGGCGGACCCCAGGCTTTTGGAGGAGGTGGCCTTTGGCCTGGTCTGAGGAAACCGAGTCGGAGGACCTTCCATGCGCTTGAAGGTGGACGTTCTCCCCACGGAGGGGTTGGTCTACCCCGATGTGGTCCTGGTGGTGGATGTGATCCGCTCCACCACCACCGCCGTCTGCTTCCTGGAGGCCGGGGCGGAGGCCTTGTACCTGGTGCCCAGCCTCGAGGCCGCCCGGACCTTCAAGGACCGGGACGTGCTCCTGGCGGGGGAGGTGGGGGGGTTAAAGCCCCCGGGGTTTGACCTGGGGAACTCCCCCCGGGAGGCCCTCGAGGCCCCGGTGGGAGGCAAGACCGTGGTGATGAGCACCACCAACGGCACCAAGGCCGCCCACGTGGCCGCAAGGACCGCCAAGCACGTGCTCCTGGCCTCCCTCTTTAACGCCCACGCCGCCGCCCGCCTGGCCCGGGAGCTGGCCACGGAGGAGGTGGCCATCCTGGCTGCCGGCAAGGAGGGGCGGGTGGGCCTGGACGACCTCTACACCGCCGGGGTCCTGGCGGAGTACCTGGGCCTTCTGGGGGAAGTGGAACCCGAGGATGGGGCCAGGATCGCCTTGGCGGTGAAGCGCCACTTCCAGGACCCCCTGGAGGCCCTCACCCTCTCCGCCGCCGCCTCGGCCCTCAAAGGGGTGGGCCTCGAGGCCGACGTGCCCTTCTGTGCCCAGGTGGCCAAGAGCGCCGTGGTCCCCGTCCTCACGGGCCGGGTGGGGGAGGCCCTCATCTTCAAGGTGGCCCCCTTCGGGGTGGCCAAGCGGGCCGTCCCCGAAACCCTAAAGCAGCCGGGGAACCAGGCGCAGGAAAAGGACCATCCCCAGTAGCTCCACCAGGGACTGGAACACGATGACCAAGGGAGCCAGGCCCGCCTCGGGTACGGCCAGGCTTAAGGGGAGCACCAAAAAGGAGTTCCGGGTGCCCAGGCTGAAGGCCAGGGTCCTGCCCGCCTTGGGGGGAAGGCGGAATAGACGGGCCAGGGAAAGGGCCAAGCCCAAGACCAAGACCAGGTACAGGACAAACACCCCAAGCAAGGGGAGAACATACCCCCATAGCCCCGGCAAAAGGCCCGCATGCCCCAGGGCCACCAGGAAGACCACCAGGGCCAGAAGGGGCACGGGCCAGGAGGTGGTCCGGGACACCAGCGCCTTTCCCCAGGGGCGGCCCTGTACCCAGAAGGCCAGGAAAAGGGGCAGGAGGACCACCAGGCCCGCCCCCACCAGGATGTCTGGGTCCGGGTGGTAGGCCGATAGCCCCTCCACGAAGAACAGCAGAAGGTAAAGGGGCAGAAGGGCGAGTTGCAGGAGGAGGTTCAGGGGCGTCAGGACCAGGGCCCGGGCCATATCCCCCCGGCCCAGGTAGCTAAAGGCCAAAAACCAGTCGGTGCAGGGCACCAGGAGGACCAAGGCCACCCCCAGGCGAAGCCCCGGTTCCGGAGGCAGGAGGTGGAGGAGGCCGTAGACCGCCAGGGGCACCAGGAGGAAGTTCCCCACCAGCCCCGCCAGGAGAAAGGCCCGGTCGCGGAAGGCTTGGCGCAGGGCGCGAAAGGGTACCGGCAAAAAGGTGAAGAAGAGCAAAACGGCCAACGCTGGCCAGAGCAGGGCCTCGCCCCAAGGGGCAAGCCCAGGGAGGGCCAACCCCAAGGCCACCCCCAGCAGGGCCGCCCCCAGGTACAGGGGAAGCTGGTAGCGCTCCCAGAGGCTCCCCACCCCGCCTAGCCCCCTTGGGCCAAAAGCCCGTAGAAGCGCCTTAGCGTAGCGATGCCCTTCTCCAGGTTCACCAGGTCAAACTTCTCGTTGGGGGCGTGGAGGTTGTCGTCGGGAAGCCCCAAGCCCAAGAGGACGATGGGAGCTCCCAAAGCCTCTTGGAGTTCCGCCACCACCGGGATGCTCCCGCCTTCCCGGGTGTACACCGGAGGCCTGCCCCAGACCTCCTCCAGGGCCTGGGCCATGAGGCGCATGGGGGGGCTAAAGGGGTCGGTGAGAACGGGTTTGCCCCCGTGGAGGCGGAGGATCTCCATGGTGTAACCGGGCGGGCAGATCCCCCGCAAATAGGCCTCCACCAAGTCCCCCACCTCCTCCGGGTCCTGGTCCGGCACCAGGCGCAAGGAAACCTTGAAGCCCGCCTCGGCGGGGATCACCGTCTTGGAGCCCTCCCCCTGGTACCCTCCCCAGATGCCATTCGGGTCCAGGGTGGGCCGGGTCCAAAGCCTCTCCAAGGGGCTAAAGCCCTCCTCCCCAGGCAACACCTCCACCCCAAGCTCCCTCTTCAAGGCCTCCTCGTCCAAGGAGGGCCAGAGCCCTTTCTCCTCCTCCGAAACCGGCCGAACCCGGTCGTAAAGGCCGGGAACCAGGATCCTCCCGGTTTTCTCGTCCTTTAACTTAGATAGAATCCACCCAATGGCTTGGATGGGGTTGGGAGCCACGCCGCCGAAACTTCCGGAGTGCAGGTCCCGCCGGGCCCCCCTCAGGCGCACCTCCAGGTAGGCCAGGCCCCGTAGGCCATAGGTGAGGGTGGGGGTGAGGGGGGCGAACATGGCCCCATCGGAGATAAGGACCACGTCGGCTTTGAGCCTCTCCCGGTGCTCCCGCACGAAGGGAAGAAGGCTCGGGCTGCCGATCTCCTCCTCCCCTTCCACCAACAGCTTCACGTTCACCCGGGCGGGCAGGTCCTCGAGGGCCGCCACCTGGGCCCAAAGCTGCCCCTTGTCGTCGGAGGCCCCCCGGGCGTACACCTTTCCTTCCCGCACCGTGGGGACGAAGGGGGGGGTTTCCCACAGCTCCAGGGGATCCGGGGGCTGGACGTCGTAGTGGCCATAGACCAGAACCGTGGGGGCCTTGGGGTCCAGGAAGCGCTCGGCGTAAAGGATGGGATGCAGGGGGGTCTCCTGGAGCTCGGTGTGGAAACCCCGCTCCCTAAGCCTCTCGGCAAGCCAGAGGGCCGCCTTGCGAAGGTCTTCCTTTCGGGCCGGGTCGGTGGATACCGAGGGGATGGACAGGAACTCCAAAAGGGGCTCTAGCGCCTTCACGCCCCCATGCTACCCTCTTCGGGGAAGGACCTGCCCTCCTCCAGAAGGAGGAGCTTGAGCCGGGCCACCTCGGCCTCAAACCGGGCCTGCAGGGCCTCCAGCTCCGCCCTAAGCCGCATGATCTCCTCCACCCCCGCCAGGTTCACCCCCAGCTCCTGCGTCAGGCGGCGGATCTCCCTAAGCTTCTCAATGTCCCGCTCCGAGTAAAGCCGGGTCTTCCCACCCGACCGCTTCGGCTTGATGAGCCCCTTCCGCTCGTACAGCCTCAGGGTCTGGGGGTGCATCTCCAACAGCTCCGCCGCCACAGAGATCACGTACACGGGACGGTCCTTGTCCATGGCCTTTAGCTCCCTCCGCTAAAGCCTCCTAACCGCTTTCATTATAAAGGAGGCACAAAGCCTAGGCGCAAGGAAGCCCGCCGCGCCGCCTCCATCACCCGGGGGGCCAGGCGGTGGGCCTCCTCCAGGGAAAGGCGGCTTGCGGGGGCGGAAAGGGAAAGGGCCGCCACCACCTGGCCGCTGGGGCCGAAGACGGGAGCCGCCACACAACGCACCCCCAGCTCCTTTTCCTCGTTGTCCAGGGCATACCCTTTCTGGCGTACGGCCTCCAGTTCCCGCCTTAGGTCCTCGAGGCGGGTAAGGGTATAGGGGGTGTAGGGGGCCAGGGAAAGCCCCTCGGGAATCCCCCGGAAGGCCAGGAGCACCTTCCCCACCCCCGTGGCGTGCAAAGGGGCCCGGCTTCCGGGAGCGGTGAAGAGGCGCACCAGCCTGCTCCCCTCCGCCTGGTCCAGGTAGAGGACCTCCTGCCCTGCGGGCACCGCCAGGTTCACGCTCTCCCCCGTTTCCGCCGCCAGGGCCTCCATCTCCGAACGCACCGCAAGCAGCAGGTTCTGCCTCGGATAGACCTGGCCCACGGCAAAGGCCTTGGGGCCCACCCGGTACACCCCACCCTCCTCCTCCACGAAGCCGTGGCGAACCAGGGTCTGGAGGAAGCGGTAAAGGGTGCTCTTGTGGAACCCCGTCCTCCTGGCTAAGGGGGAAAGCTCCGCTTCCTTCAACTCCGCCAGGGCCTCCAAAACCTGAAGGCCCCGCTCCAGGGTCTTGGTGCCTTGGGCTCCCCTTTCCCGAGGTCTTGGCATCCCCCTTAGGGTAACCCCCTCTGGGTTATTTTTCAACTTGCAAAATAACATTTTGCTTCTTGACAAATAACCCGCCTCCCCCTTAAGCTCGGGCCACCATGAAGGGCGTGGAGATCCTTAAAGACCATCCCCTCTTAGGGGAGGTGCTCACGGAAGAGGCCTTGAGGTTCGTGGTGGCCCTGCACCGGGAGTTCAACCCCGTGCGCAAGGCCCTCCTGGAGCGCAGGAAAATCCTTTGGGAACGGTTTAAGGCCGGGGAAAAGCCGGACTTTCCCCAGGAAACCGCCTTTGTGCGGGGTGGGTCCTGGCAGGTGGCGGAAGCCCCCCCGGACCTTCTGGACCGCCGGGTGGAGATCACCGGCCCCGTGGACCGCAAGATGATCGTGAACGCCCTGAACTCCGGGGCCAAGGTCTTCATGGCCGACTTTGAGGACGCCCTCTCCCCCACCTGGGACAACGTGATCCAAGGGCAGAAAAACCTCTACGACGCCATCCGCCGCCAGATTGACTTCGTGAGCCCCGAAGGGAAAGCGTACCGGCTTAAGGACAAGGTGGCCACCTTGGTGGTCCGGCCTCGAGGCTGGCACCTGGTGGAAAAGCACGTGCGGGTGGACGGGGAACCGGTCTCGGCCAGCCTCTTTGACTTCGGCCTTTACTTCTTCCACAACGCCCACGAGCTCCTCAGGCGGGGTAGCGGCCCCTACTTCTACCTGCCCAAGCTGGAAAGCCACCTGGAGGCCCGGCTTTGGAACCAGGTTTTCCACTTCGCCCAGGACTACCTGGGCATCCCCCGGGGCACCATCCGGGCCACGGTGCTCATTGAAACCATCCTGGCGGCCTTGGAAATGGAGGAAATCCTTTACGAGCTCAAGGAGCACGCCGCCGGGCTCAACGCGGGCCGCTGGGACTACATCTTCAGCTGTATCAAGAAGTTCGCCACCACCGCCCCCATCTTCCCCGACCGGGCCCAGGTCACCATGACCGTGCCCTTCATGAGGGCCTACACCGATCTTCTGGTGAGGTCCTGCCACATCCATGGGGCCCACGCCATCGGGGGCATGGCCGCCTTCATCCCCAGCCGCAAGGACCCCGAGGTGAACGAAAGGGCCTTCCAGCAGGTGCGGGCCGATAAGGAGCGGGAGGCCTCCCAGGGCTTTGACGGCACCTGGGTGGCCCACCCCGACCTGGTGCCTGTGGCCATGGAGGTCTTTGACCGCCACCTGGGGGATAAGCCCCACCAGAAGCACGTGAAGCGGGAGGACGTCCAGGTGAGGGCGGAGGACCTCCTGAACTTTGAGGTCCCGGGGGGCAGGGTGACGGAGGCGGGCCTGCGCAACAACATCTCCGTGGCCCTCCAGTACCTGAACCAGTGGCTTCTGGGCAACGGGGCCGCCGCCATCTACAACCTCATGGAGGATGCCGCCACCGCCGAGATCAGCCGGGCCCAGCTTTGGCAGTGGGTGCACCGGGGGGCTACCCTCGAGGACGGCCGCACGGTCACCCCCGAGCTTTACCAACAGATCAAGGAAGAGGAGCTGGCCAAGCTGGGAGGGCGGGAGGCTGGCCGCTACCGGGAGGCCGAGGAAATCCTGGACAAGCTGGTCCTCTCCGAGGAGTTCATTGAGTTCCTGACCCTGGTGGCCTACGAGTACCTGGACTGAGCCCGGCCCGCCCGGGCCAGGAAGGGGTGGGGTAGGCCCCCGCCCCTTCCGGTAAAGTGAAGGAGGAGGTAACCATGGGCTTTTTGGAAGAGCTTAGGGCCCTCTTCCCCCCGGGAAGGCTCCTCACCAAGGAGGCAGAGCTGGCCCCTTACGAGTCCGACGCCCTCACCGCCTACCGCAAGCGCCCCTTGGCCGTGGTGCTTCCCGAGCGGAAGGAGGAGGTGGTGGAGGCGGTGCGCCTTTGTTACCGCCATGGCGTGCCCTTCGTGGCCCGGGGAAGCGGCACCAGCCTCTCGGGAGGTTCCTTGCCCGTGGAAGGGGGCCTGGTCCTTGCCCTAAACCGCATGAACCGCATCCTCCGCCTGGACCCCAAGGCCCGCATCGCCGTGGTGGAACCCGGGGTGGTGAACCTGGAGGTTTCCCGGCGGGCAGCCCCTTTTGGCCTCTACTACGCCCCTGACCCCTCCAGCCAACCCATCTCCACCCTCGGGGGGAACGTGGCCTTCAACTCCGGCGGGGCCCACTGCCTGAAGTACGGGATGACGGCCAACCATGTGCTGGCCCTGGAGGTGGTCACCCCTAAGGGGGAGGTGGTCCACCTGGGCGGGCCAAGCCTGGAGGGCGTAGGGCCTGACCTGCACGGCTTCTTCGTGGGCACCGAGGGGCTTTTGGGGGTAGCCCTGGAGATCACCCTGAGGCTCCTTCCCAAACCCGAGGCCTACCACACCCTTCTGGCCGCCTATGGGAGCCTCGAGGCCGCGGGCAACGCGGTGAGCCAGGTGATCCAAAGCGGGCTTCTCCCTGGGGCCATGGAGATCATGGACCGCCTGAGTATTGAGGCCGCCGAGGCGGCGGTGAAGGCAGGCTACCCCCAGGTGGAAGCCCTTCTCATCGTGGAGCTGGAGGGCCCCAAGGAGGAGGTGGAGGAGGAGGCCAAGCTCCTGGCCCAGGTGATCGGGGAAAGCGGGGCCACCGAGGTGCGCATCGCCCAAAGCGAGGCGGAACGCCAGGCCATCTGGAAGGGGCGTAAGGCTGCCTTCAGCGCCGTGGGAAGGCTTTCCCCCGATTACCTCGTCCAAGACGGCGTGGTGCCCCGAAGCCGCCTGGGCGAGGCCCTAAGGGAGATCGGCAGGCTTTCCCAGGCCTACGGCCTTAGGGTGGCCAACGTCTTCCACGCCGGGGATGGGAACCTTCACCCCTTGGTCCTCTACGACGGCAAGAAGCCGGGGGAGCTGGAACGGGCCGAGGAGTTGGCCGGGGAGATCCTCAAGCTTTGCGTGCGCCTGGGGGGGTCCTTGACCGGGGAGCACGGCATCGGGGTGGAGAAGAAGGGGTATATGCCGGAGATGTTCGCTCCCGAAGACCTCCTGGCCATGGAACGGGTGAAGGAGGCCCTGGACCCCAAGGGCCTGGCCAACCGGGGCAAGGTGCTCCCGGGCTACGGGCAAAGCCCCCATCAAGGGGGCCTGAAAACCGACCTGGGAGAGCTCTATGCCTGAGATTTTCCCCTCTTCCCTGGAAGAAGTGCGGGAAGCCGTGCGCACCCACCCCCGCCTGCGCCCCAAGGGAGGCGGGAGCAAACCGGCCCTATCCAGCCCCCAGGAAGGGGAAACCCTCCTCAACCTCTCGGGCCTCCGGGGCATCCTGGAGTACGCCCCGGAGGAGTTCGTCTTCACCGCCTACGCCGGTACCCCCCTCAAGGAGCTCGAGGAGACCCTACGGGCCCACGGCCAGTACCTGCCCTTCCACCCACCCCTGGTGGAACAGGGAGCCACCCTGGGCGGCACGGTGGCGGCGGGGCTTTCTGGCCCCATGCGGGAACGGTTTGGGGGCCTCAGGGACTTCATCCTGGGGGTGCGCTTCGTGGACGGGGAGGGAAGGGTGGTGCGGGGAGGGGGCAAGGTGGTGAAAAACGCCGCCGGCTTCCCCTTCCACCGCCTTATGGTGGGTTCCCTAGGCGCTTTTGGCGTTATGGTGGAGCTTTCCTTTAAGGTCTTCCCCTACCCCCGGGCCACCCGAACCCTGAGGGTGGGCTTGGCCCATACGGCGGAAGCCCTGGCGGTCCTCGAGGACCTCAGGACCCTGCCCCTGGATCTCCTGGCCTTAGACCTGGTGCCTCCAGCCATCTTGGAGATCCGGCTGGGGGGATTCCCCGAGAGCCTGGAAAAACGGGTCCAGCGGCTACAAAGCCTTCTGCAAAGGGAAGGGGAGGTGCTCCGGGAGGACGAGGCCCATTGGGAAGGGGTCAGGAACCTGGCCTTCCTGGAAGGAAGCCCCATCTGGGTGAAGGTGCCTTCCCGCCTGGACCTGATTCCCCATCTGGAAAGCCTCCCCCTAGGGCCTAGGCGCTACCTGGCAGGGGGAGATCTTCTCTATGCCGGTTTGGAACCCCATGGCCTAAAGGCCTTACGGGATGGGGGAATCCCCCATCTGGTCCTAAGGGGGGCCCAGGAGGTCCTTTTCCCCTCGCCGCCGGAAGCCTTCTTCGCCCCCATCAAGAGGGCCCTAGACCCCAAGGGCCGGTTTCCCTTAGGGTAGAGAACATGCAGCACCGCATCCCCGTGGAAACCTTGGGCCAGGAAGGAGAGGTGATGGCCCACGCCATAGAGGCCTGCGTCCACTGCGGCTTCTGCCTCCCCACCTGCCCCACCTACCTGGTCCTGGGAGAGGAGATGGACTCCCCTAGGGGCCGCATCTTCCTCATGAAGGAGGTCCTCGAGGGGAACCTTCCCCTGGAGGAAACCCTCCCCTATCTGGACCGGTGCTTGGCCTGCCAAGCCTGCGTCACCGCCTGCCCCAGCGGCGTTCCCTACGGGGAACTCATCGCCACGTTTCGCCTGCACACGGAGGGGAAACGCCACCGCTACCCCCTGGAGGGGGTATACCGCCAAACCCTCCTCCGCCTCCTCCCCTACCCGGAGCGCTTTCGGCCCCTGGCCCAGCTGGGAAGCCGGTTGAAACCCCTCCTCCAACCCCTCCCCCTGCCCAAGGCCCTAAAGGCCCCCATCGCCCTCCTTCCCGACCACCTGCCCAAGGAGGATCCCTACCAGGAGGTCTACCCCGCCAAGGGGGTGACGAAAGCCCGGGTGGGCCTCCTTTTGGGGTGCGCCCAGCGGGTCTTAAGGCCCGCCATCAACCGGGCCACCATCCGGGTCCTGCAGGAAAACGGGGTGGAGGTGGTGGCCGTGAGGGAGCAGGTCTGTTGCGGGGCGCTAAACCTCCACGCCGGGGACAAGGAGGGGGCCAAGGCCCTAGCCCGGCAAAACCTAAAGGCCTTCCGGAACGTGGACTACGTGGTCACCAACGCCGCCGGCTGTGGCTCGGGGATGAAGGAGTATCCCCTCCTCTTCCTGGGGGAACCGGAAGAGGAGGAGGCCCGGGCCCTGGCCGCCAAGGTGAAGGACCTCACCGTCATCCTGGAAGAGGTGGGCTTCACCCCTCCACCTCCCCCAAAGCCACCCTTGCGGGTGGCCTACCACGACGCCTGCCACCTGGCCCACGCCCAAGGGGTGCGGGAGGCGCCGCGGAGGGTCCTCAAAGCCGCTGGCCTAGAGGTGCTGGAGCCCAAGGAGTGGGAGATCTGTTGCGGGAGCGCCGGCACCTACAACCTGTTCCAGCCGGAAATCGCCGAGGTTCTGGGCCGAAGGAAAGCGGAGAACCTGAGGGCCACGGAGCCCCACCTGGTGGTCTCGGGCAACATCGGCTGCCTCACCCAGATCCAGGCCTATCTGGAAAGGGGTATCCCCATCCTGCACACCGCAGAACTCCTGGAGATGCTCTATCTAGGCCAGGACCCCAGGGAAAAGGGGGCCACACTGGCCTCCTAGGCCAAGGGAGGCTGGGACGGTGAAAACCCTCCTCCTGGCCACCTTGCACAAGGCCCTCGAGGAGGCCCACCCCTACCGCCTCACCCTTAAGGCCCTCCCCAGGGCCAAGCCCCACCTCATCCTGGCGGTGGGCAAGGGAGCCGCCTGGATGCTGAAGGCCGCCTTGGACCGCTATGGGGAAGTGCCCTACCACCTCACCCTACCCAAGGGGCAGGAGGCCTTGGGGCTAAAGGCCCTCTTCGCTGGCCATCCTCTGCCCGATGGGGAAAGCCTAAGGGCGGCCCAGGAGGTTTTGGAGCTCCTTAAGGGGCTTTCCCCCAAGGCCCGGGTCTTGGCTTTGGTCTCGGGTGGGGGAAGCGCCCTGTGGTGCCTTCCCCTGGGGATTTCCCTGGAGGAAAAACGGGCCCTTACGGAGGCCCTTCTAAAGAGCGGGGCCAGCATCGGGGAGGTCAACGCCGTGCGCAAGCACCTTTCCCAGGTGAAGGGAGGAAGGCTTCTTTTGGCCACCCGGGCCCGGGTCCAGGTCCTGCTCCTTTCCGATGTGCCGGGAGACGATCCCAGCGTGGTGGCCTCGGGCCCCTTCCACCCCGACCCCAGCACCTACCGGGAGGCCCTGGCCATCCTGGACCGGTATGGCCTGGCCTTCCCTGAGGCCCGAAGGGTGCTGCACCAGGGGCTTACAGGCCGGCTTCCCGAGACCCTGAAGCCCCAAGATCCGGCCCTGAAGCGCCTCTCCTCCCGGATCGCCGGGCGCAACCTGGACCTCCTAAGGGCCGCCCAGAGGTTTCTACGCGGAGAAGGCCATCGGGCGGTGATCCTCTCCGACCGCTTTGGCGGGGAGGCCCGGGCCTTAGCCCGCTTCCACGCGGAGCTGGTGGACACCATCCGCACCCAGGGGCTTCCCTTCCGCAAGCCCCTTTTCCTCCTTTCCGGTGGCGAGGCCCAGGTGCACGTAAGGGGAAAGGGGCTAGGGGGCCGGAACCTGGAGTTCCTCCTTTCCCTCTATGCCCACCTCCAAGCCCCCCTCTACGCCCTGGCCGCCGACTCCGACGGGTTGGACGGGCCTTCAGGCGCCGCGGGGGCCCTCCTCACCCCAGAGGTCTGGGACCTGGGCCTGGACCCCAGGCCCCATCTGGAGGCCAACGATAGCCTGGGATTTTTCCAACGGGCGGGAACCCTCCTCAACACCGGGCCCACCGGCACCAACCTCAACGACTTCCGCCTTCTCCTTGTAGACTGAGGGAGTGGGGCACCCAGGGCCTGGAGGCCATCCTCTAGGGCAGCCGAGCCCGGGGTGAGGCCAGTACGCCAAGCGAGGGCCCCCCTTCATGGCAGCGCCGGCCTACCCGACCCTTCGGGTTTGGGAAGGCCTCTCCAAGGCTAGGGAGCGCAGCCCTTTCCCGCCCTAGAGGGGCGCAAGGTCTTCCTTGCGCCAGGAGTAGCCCATCCCATGGCTAGCCTTTACGTCCACGTCCCCTTCTGCCCCACCCTTTGCCCCTATTGCGACTTCCACGTGGTGCGCCGGGGCCCAGGGT
>NZ_CALLUR010000038.1:0-9703 GCF_938010445.1 uncultured Thermus sp. | reverse complement strand
CCTTCCCCTCCTGCTTTTCTCCTTGGTGGTGCCCGTGGTTCTGGCTTCGGTGCGGGCCACCCTGGGCCTGGTGGAGGGATTGCCCCTAGGGGAGGTGGCCCCGTGGTGGCAGCTCCTTTTGGTCTTTGATGTGGTCTACCTTACCGCCAGTGCCCTTCTTTTCCCCTTGGTTATGGAAGGTTAGGGCCTGGGGTATGGGGGCCACAGATTTTTCACCTGGCCCTTGGCTATGCTAGGGGCCGTGGAGGTCAAGATGCTAAAAGCAGCGCAACCCGACCGGCCTGATGCCCTCACCTGGGTTTTCCTGGGGCTAGGGCTTTTGCTCCTGCCCGTGGGGCTTTACCTGGCCCTTGCCGCTCCTCCCGATGTGAACCAAGGCTACCTGGCCCGGATCATGTACCTGCACGTGCCCGGGGCCTGGCTGGGGTACCTGGCCTTTTTCGTCACCTTCCTCTACTCCCTCCTCTACCTCTTCCGCCAGGACCCCCGGTACGAGCGGGTGGCCCTGGCCAGCGCCGAAATCGGCCTGGTCTTCATGGGCCTCGCCCTGGTGACGGGGATGCTCTGGGCCCGGCCCACCTGGGGGGTCTACTGGACCTGGGAGCCCCGGCTTACCACCACCGCCATCCTCTTCGCCGTCTACGTGGGCTACTTCCTCCTTAGGGGGGCCATAGAGGACCCCGAGTTAAGGAGGAAGGCGGCGGCGGCGGTGGGCATCTTGGGCTTCATCAACGTGCCCATCAGCTACCTGTCGGTGAAGTGGTGGCGGAGCCTGCACCAGACCCAGTCCATTGACCTCACCACCGGCAAGATCCACATGGACCCGGCCATGCTTCAGGCCCTCCTCTTTAACCTCTTCGTCTTCACCCTCCTCTACCTGGGCTTTGTCCGTTTCCGCTCCCTGTTGGCTGCCATAGAGGATCGCCAGGAGGAGGCATGAGCGAGGTCTTCGTCACCTGGGTCTATGCCCTCACCTACCTCACGGTCTTCGGCTACCTGGCCTACCTCTTTTGGCGTTACCGGAGGACGCGATGAAGGCCAAATACCTGATCGGCCTCTTGCTGATCCTGGGGGCCTTGGCCTACCTCATCTTTGGCGGCTTGGGCCAGAACCTGGTCTACTTCCTCACCCCCTCCGAGTACCTCCAGGACCAGGCCCGCTACCAAAACCGCCCCGTGCGCTTGGGGGGTTTGGTGAAGGAGGGGACGGTCCGCTACGACAAGGACCAGCTGGAGCTGCGCTTTATCCTCACCGACGGGGTGGCGGAGGTGCCGGTGGTGCACAAGGGTACGCCTCCGGGCATGTTCAAAGAGGGGCAGGGGGTGGTGGTGGAAGGGCGCTTTGGGGAAGGGGTCTTCCAGGGGACCAATCTCCTGGTAAAGCACTCCGAGGCTTACCAGGCGCCCAAGGCGGGCTGGACCCCGGAGGAAGTGCGCAAGCTGATTGAGGAGGCCAAATGACCCCGGCCCTTCTTGGCAACCTGGGCGTGAGCCTGGCCCTAGCCTTTAGCCTCCTGGGCCTGGCCCTTTCCCTTCTCGCCTACCACCAAGGGGACGGGCGCTTCTTGAGGGGGGCCAAGGCTTTGGTGGCCCCGGCCTTCTTGGCGGCTTTGGCTGCCTTCTTGGCCCTGGAATGGGCCCTTATCACCCATGACTTCAGCGTGGCCTACGTGGCCCGCAACCACTCGGTCCAGGACCCCCTTTGGGTCACCCTGGTAACCCCCTGGGCGGCCCTCGAGGGGAGCATCCTCCTTTGGGGGCTCCTGCAGACCCTGTACACCTTCCTGGCCAGCCGCAAGCCTCTGGACCCCTGGCGGGCCTCCTTGGTGCTGGCGGTGCTCTTCGGCATCCAGGTCTTCTTCTTCGGGGTCATGGCCACCATCGCCAGTCCCTTCCAGACCCTCCCCAACCCCCCGGCGGACGGCACTGGGCCCAACCCCCTCCTGCAGAACCACTGGATGATGGCCGTGCATCCCGTGCTCATGTACCTGGGTTTCGTGGGCCTCAGCGTGCCCTTTGCCTATGCGGTGGCCGCCATGGTGGCCAGGCGCTACCAGACCTGGGTGGGGGAGACCCGCTGGTGGACCCTGATCGCCTGGGGCTTCCTTACCGCGGGTAAGGTGGCGGGGATGTGGTGGAGCTACGAGGTCTTGGGCTGGGGAGGGTACTGGGCCTGGGACCCGGTGGAAAACGCCTCCTTCATCCCCTGGCTTCTGGCCACCGCCTTCCTGCACACCGCCATCGTGCAGGAGACCCGAGGGGCCTTTAAGGCCTGGAACTTCGCCTTCGTGACCCTGGCCTTTGCTGCCACGGTGCTGGGCACCTTCCTCACCCGTAGCGGGGTGATCCAGTCGGTGCACGCCTTCGCCGAGGGGCCGGTGGGGCCGGTTTTCCTGGGGTTCTTCCTCCTTTCCACCGCCTTGGGCCTAGGCCTCCTTTCCCGGGTGAGCCGGGAGGTGCGGGACACCGTGGTCTTCCGGCCCCTTTCCCGGGAGGGGGCCTTGCTCTTGGGGGCCTTTTTCTTCGCCGGCTGGGCCTTGGTGGTGGTCTTGGGCACCTTCTACCCCCTCTTGGTGGAGGCCTTTGCTGGGGCCAAGGTGAGCGTGGGGGCCCCCTTTTTCAATCAGGTTTCCGCACCCATAGGGGCGGGGCTCCTCCTCCTCATGGGGGTGGGGCCCCTCTTGCCTTGGCGTAGGCCCAGGGCGGAGGTTTTCCGCAACCTCTACCTCCTCCTGGGGGTTCTCCTTTTGGGCACCTTGGGGGGACTCCTTCGGGGCTACACCCTGGGGGCCTCCTTGGCGGTGGGGCTTTTCCTCTACAACACGGCCGCCATCCTCCTCCTGGTGCGGGAAGGGGTCCTGGCCCGGGTGAAGGCGGGGCTTTCCCCATGGGGCTTTTTGGCGAACCGCAGGCGGGTGGGGAGCTTGGTGGTGCACTTTGCCGTGGCCCTCATGGGGCTTGGCATCGCCTTCAGCCAGACCTACCGCTTGGAAAGCGAGAAGACCCTTTACCGGGGCCAGGCCTGGGAGGTGGGGGGGGTGCGCATGGAGCTTTTGGGGGTGCGGGCCCTGGACGAGGGAAGGCGGTTTGCCGTGGAGGCTTCCTTGCGTACGGACCGCTTTGGGGAGGTGCGGCCCAGGCTTCACTTCTACCCCCAGATGAACTCCCCTTTGCCCGCCCCCAAGGTGGTCTACACCCCAGGCAACGACTACTACTTCCTCCTCATGGACTTTGACCGGGAAAAGGGGGAGTGGGCCTCCATCCGGCTCATCGTCACCCCCTTGGTCTTCTGGATGTGGGTGGCGGGAGGGCTTATGGCCTTGGGCACCCTTTACATCCTCTGGCCGGTGGCCAGGCGGGAGGAGCTTAAGGGGGTGAGCCCGGCGTGAGGCTTCCCATGGGGAGCAGCGTGAGAAACTGGCTTTGGCTCCTTTTGGTCCTGGCCCTGGGAGGGCTTTTCTACTGGGGGATGCAGCGCAACCCCAAGGAGCTGCCCTCGGTGCTGGCCAAGGAGCGCCGTCCGGCTCCGGACTTCACCTTGCCGCTCCTTCCCCCTTACCGGGAAGAGTGGGGGGAGGCTCTAAGGCTTTCCGATTACCTAGGGAAAAAGCCCATTGTGCTAAACTTCTGGGCCAGTTGGTGCTACCCCGCCTGCTACGAGGAGGCCCCGGTCCTCGAGGCCACCTGGCGCCGGTATAAGGACCAGGTACTCTTCGTGGGCATCAACACCCAGGACAAGGAAGGGGAGGCCCTGCGCTTCATCCAGCAGTTTGGCCTCACCTTCCCCCAGGTGTTTGATCCTCGAGGCCGGGTGGGGGTGGACTACGGCATGTACGGGGTTCCGGAAACCTTCCTCATCGATGGGGAGGGCCGGGTAAGGGTGCGGCATGCGGGGGCCATAGACCAGGCCAGCTTGGAGGGGTACCTGAAGGAGGTGTTGCCGTGAGGGCTTGGGCGCTTTGGTTTCTGTTCTTCCTGGGGGCTTGGGCCCAGGGTGGCCTCACCTCCCCGCCCCCCGACCTTTCCCCCGAGGTCTTCGCCATCGCCCGAGAGCTGCGCTGCCCTGTGTGCCAAGGGGAGTCGGCGGCGGAGAGCAACTCCGGGGTGGCGGTGGAGATGCGCCGCCTCATCGCCGAGATGCTAGGGGAGGGCAAGACCAAGGATGAGATCAAGGCCTTCTTCGTGGAACGCTACGGGGAGTGGATCCTCTACGAGCCTCCCAAGCGGGGGGTGACCCTTTGGGTCTGGCTGTTGCCGGTGCTGGGCCTGATCCTTTTGGGCCTGGGGCTTTTCGCCTACTTCCGCCCCAAGAAGCCCCTGCCCCCGGAGCTACTGGAGGAGGCGGAGCGCCGCCTGAAGGAGCCCCAATGATGCCCACCCTTATCTTTTTGGCCCTGTTTCTCTTGGGGCTTTTCCTGGCCCTGAGGCCCCTTTTGGGCCCCAAGGAGCCCTTCCCCGAGCCCCCTAGGCGGGAGGAGCTCCTAAGGGAGTTGGAGGTCCTTAAGGAAGAGGTGCAAAACCTGGAGGGGGAGGAGAAAAAGCTGGCCCTGGCCCGGGTGGTGGAGCTGGAAAGGGCCCTGGAGGGCTGGCGCCCCCCCAAGCCCCGCCCCTTCAACCCCTGGCCTGTGGCCTTGGCCCTGGGGGTGGTGGTCCTCCTGGGGGTGGGGCTTTGGCGCTACACCCTGCCCCGGCTTCCCGGGGAGACCACGGTGACCGCCAGGGCCGAGGCGCGGGAGCTTAAGGCCCTGCAGGACAAGGCCAAGCGCACCGGGGAGGTGGCGGACCTTCTGGCCTGGGGAAGGCGGGCCTATGAGCTCAAGGCCTTGGACCAGGCGGCGGAGGCTTACCTGGAGGTCCTCAAGAAGGACCCTAGGAACGTGGAGGCGGTGCGCCGGGTGGGGATCCTCCTTTTCATGGGGGGGAGGCCCGATGAGGCGGAGATGTTCCTAGAGATCGCCCAGCACGCCGACCCCAAGGCCGCGGAGGGCTGGCTCTTTCTGGGCAACATCTACTTCCAAAAGGGCCAGACCCAGGAGGCCATCGCCGCCTGGGAGAAGTACCTGGAGGTGGGGGGGGAGGCCCGGGAGAGGGTGGAGGGCCTCATCGCCATGGCCCGGGCCCAGGCCCAGGGGGGGAAGGATGGGAAGAGCGTCTACCAGGCCCGTTGCGCCGCCTGCCATGGGGCGGAGGCGCAAGGGGGCCTTGGGCCTAAGCTCCAGGGAAACCCCATCCTGAAGGCCCCGGAGGCGGTGAGGGAGATCGTGCTGAAGGGCCGGGGCCAGATGCCGGCGGTGCCCTTGGACGAGGGAGAGCTGAAGGCCCTTCTGGACTACCTGTCTAGCCTATGAAGCGGCGGGACCTCATCTTCTACGTCCCTGTGGCGGTGGCGGGGGGGTTTTTCCTGTGGTTGGGGGTACGTACCTACAACCTCCGCTTCCGCGCAAGGCCTGGGGTAGGGGAACCCGTGTGGAAGGAAGGGCCAAGGGTGGCGGTGGCCCGGCGGGGGGAGCTTAGGGTGTGGCAGGCCAAGGCCTTTGAATACCCCTTGCCCTTGGGGCCGCTAAGGGCCTTCCTCCTCCGCTTGCCCGAGCCGGCCCTGGGGGGGCTTTCCCTAGGGGAAGAGCATTACCTGGCCCTAAGCCGCATCTGCACCCACCAGGGGTGCACCGTGAACTACGTCCCCGACCCCGAGGCGGCCTCTATCCTCTACAACTTCCGCTACGAGAGGCCCTTCCTAGGCTGCCCCTGCCACTTTGGGGCCTTTGACCCCCTTTTGGGAGGAAAGGCCATCTATGGTCCGCCCCGCTATCCCTTGCCGCGCCTGCGCCTCGAGGCCCAAGGGGATACCCTCTACGCCACCGGGCACGAGGTGCCCCTAAGGCCCATGGAAGGTTCCTAGTCCGCAAGCCGCACCCGCACGAAGCGGTCCTTGCCCCGCTGGAGGACCCGGGGGCGGGAGAGGTCCACCTCCAGGGCCACATCCTCAATCAGCTCCCCGTCCAGCCTTAGGCCCCGGTTCTGGATGAGCCGTTTGGCCTCGGCGTTGGAGGGGGTGAGGCCCGCCAGGGTGAAAAGCCTGGCCACCCAGATCCGCCCCTCCTTGAGCTCCGAGGCGGGGATGGCCACCTCGGGAAGGCTTTCCGGGATGGCCCCCTTGGCCACCTGGTCGTAGCGCTCTTCCGCCTGGCGCACCGCCTCTGGCCCCACCCCCTTGTCCTGGCCCAAGGCCTCCCAGGCGTAGCCCAGGCTCTCGTAGAAGGCCCGGTCCATGCGGGCGGGGATGGTGGGGAGGGCGTAGGCGGCGGTGAGGAGGCGGGCCAGGACCCGGTGGGCGGGGACGGGGCCCGCCTGGAGGAGGGTTTGGACCTCGGCCTCCTCGAGGTCGGTGAGGAGGCGGAAGTAGCTTTCCAGGAGGGCATCGGGCACCCACATGAGCTTTTTGAACATCACCTCGGGGGGCTCCGAGACCCCGATGTAGTTGTCCAGGCTCTTGCTCATCTTCTCCCGCCCGTCCAGGCCCACCAGGAGGGGCATGAGGAAGGCCACCTGGGGCGGCTGGCCGTAGGCCCGTTGCACCTCCCGGCCCACCAGGAGGTTGAAGCGTTGGTCCGTGCCCCCCATCTCCACGTCGGCGCGGATGGCCACGGAGTCGTAGGCCTGGGCGAAGGGGTAGAGGAACTCGTGCAGGGAGATGGGAATGCCCTCTTCGTAGCGCTTCTTGAAGTCCTCCCTTTCCAGCATCTGGGCCACGGTCATGAGGGAGGTGAGGCGCACCACCTCCTTGAAGGTGAGGCCTTCCAGCCACTCGGAGTTGTAGCGCAGCTCAAAGAGGTGGGGTTCCTGCCTAAGGATTTTCCCCGCCTGCTCCACGTAGGTCTTGGCGTTTTCCCGGGTTTCCTCGAGGGTAAGGGGGGGCCGGGTTTTGCTCCGGCCCGAAGGATCCCCGATCATGCCGGTGAAATCCCCGATGATGAGCACCACCTTGTGCCCTAGTTCCTGGAACTGGCGCATCTTCCTCAAGACCACCGCGTGCCCCAGGTGCAGATCGGGCCGGGTGGGGTCGGCCCCCAGCTTCACCACCAAGGGCCGGCCTTCCTTTAGCTTGGCAAGCAGTTCCTCCTCAGGGATGATCTCCTCCGACCCCCGCTTGAGGAGGGCCAGGGCCTCTTCCGGGGAAAGCCTGGTGTCGCTACCCGCCATGAGCCCAAGTATACTGAAGCCAATGCGGACCCTGCTCTTTTTGGCCGTCATGGCCCTGGGCCTTTACTGGTATGCGGAGCGGTATGGCCTGGCCTTGGGCTATCCGCCCTTCTTGCCGGTTTTCTACTGGAACTATACCGGGGAGGCCAAGTATCCCCTTCGGGTAACCGGCCTTTACGATACGGTAAAGGTCAAGGTGACGGGGGATTTAAAGGAAGGCCGGCTTTCCCTTAGCCTTCTCAAGGATGGCCGGGTGGTGGGGGAGAAGGTGTACACCGGTGGCTTCCGGGAAGAGGTGCGCTTCCCAGTAAGCCCTGGGGAGTATCTCCTCCGTTTCCAGCTTCAAGGGGCCAAGGGCCAGGTGCGCTACGACTGGGTGGCCACCAAGTTTGCCCCTTAGGGCGGGGGTGTGCTACACTTAGGCCTGGTCTGCCCCTAAGGGGCACGAGGGGAGAACGATGGCGCAGAAGAAGCCCAAGAAGAACCTTTCCGCTCTCAAGCGGCACCGGCAGTCCTTGAAGCGCAGGCTCCGCAACAAGGCCAAGAAGTCGGCCATCAAGACCCTGAGCAAGAAGGCCGTTCTCTTGGCGCAGGAGGGCAAGGCGGAGGAAGCCTTGAAGATCCTGCGCCAGGCGCAAAGCCTCATAGATAAGGCGGCTAAGGGCTCTACCTTGCACAAGAACGCCGCTTCCCGCAGGAAGTCCCGGCTGATGCGCAAGGTGCAGAAGTTCCTTTCTGCCGTGAGCGCCTAGGAGGAAGAGGATGGGCAAAGGCGACCGTCGCACCCGTAGGGGCAAGATCTGGCGGGGCACCTACGGCAAGTACCGTCCGCGCAAGAAAAAGTAGGGCTACCCCCCTTGGCGAGGCCAGGGGGTGGGGTCGTTTGGGGCCCAGGGCCTAGGGACGGCCTCTAGGTTCCCTCTTCCCCTTCCATCTCCCAGGTGAGGTCGCGAAGGAGCCAGCCCCGGCCCGGAGGGCTGAGTTCCCCCGAGGCCAGGGCCTGCACCAGGTAGCGGCGCACCAGGCCCACGGGCACCCCCGAGGCGATCACCTCCCCCAGGTTGCGGCTGCCGTCCAGGAGGGCCTGGAGTTGGCCGAACTCCTCCAGGGTCTTGCCCCTTTTCCCCGGGTATTTGATGCGCAGGGCATACCAAGCGTAGCGGCGAAGGGGGTAAAGGTCCCCTTCCCTCACCCCCATGTAGGCCCGCTCCATGGCGATGAGGAGGGGGACCCCCCAGGCCTTGGCGGCGGCCCGCACGCTTTTCCCCCCCTGGAAGACCTCGTAGGGGGGCTTGGGGCGGATGGCCTCCAGGACCCGGCTGGGTGAGTCCACCAGGGTACGGAACCGGTCCCACTCGTCGTTGACCCGGGCCCACTCCCCCAAAAGGGCGGAGAAGGGCATCAGGGGTCTGTCGGCGGTGGGTGGGGTTACCTGGAAGCGGAACACCCCTTCCTGGGGATGCAGGGGGAAGCTGAAAAGGGCCTCGAGGCCTTCCCAGTCCAGGATGGCTGCCCCCACCACCTCCCCCCCGGTGAAGCGCAGGGAAAGGGGTAGGTAACCCACGGAGAGCTCCAAGACCCCGGAACGCCGGTGGCCATGGACCAACTCCAAAAGCTCCACCAGGGGAATGGCCTTCAGGTTTCCTTCCAGAAGTATCCCTCCCCTATCCGCAGGACCAAGGTGCGCCCCTCTCCCCGGTAGGCCTCGAGGGCCCGGGCCACCCTTTCTATATCTTCCTCCCGCGCCAAGGCCGCCAGGGTGGGCCCGGCCCCGCCCACAAAGGCCGCCAGGGCCCCGGCGTCTAGGGCCCCCTTTATGGCCTCTAAAACCCCCGGCATCAGGTGGGCCCGGTGGGGCTGGTGCAGGCGGTCTTGGCAGGCTTCCCGTAGGGCTTCCAGCCTTCCCGAGTAGAGGGCTGCTGGCCAAAGGGCGCTTCGGGCTAGGTTGTAGACGGCGTCGGCCAAGGGGACCATCTCCGGTAAGGCCGCCCGGGCCAGGGGGGTGGGCACCTCATAGGGCGGTACCGCCAGCACGAAAAAGACCCCTTCGGGTCTGGGCAGGGGAATGGCCAGGGGGGGATCGGCTAGGGCCGTCACGAACCCCCCGTATACCGCCGGGGCCACGTTGTCGGGGTGGCCTTCCAGGCTGGCGGCTACCCGGAAAACCCCTTCCCGCCCAAGCCTTCCCCCCGAAAGCCGGTCCGCTAGGGCCACCCCCGCCACCAAGGCGGCGGAGGAGCTTCCCATCCCCCGGGCCAGGGGGATGGGGTTGAAGGCGCGGATGCTCAGGGGTTCAGGGCGGAGGCCCAAGGCCTCCATTCCCGCCCGGTAACCCTGATGGATGAGATTGTCCGTGCCCTGCACCCGGCCTTCGCCCTCGTAGGAGAAGGTGTCCTCCTGGCTGGGTTCGGCCTCCACCTCCAGGTAGAGGTCCAGGGCCACCCCCAAGGCGTCAAACCCCGAGCCCAGGTTGGCCAGGGTGGCGGGAACATAGAGGCGGGCTG
>NZ_CALLUR010000037.1:0-9781 GCF_938010445.1 uncultured Thermus sp. | reverse complement strand
GGCCTCCAGGGCCCTCAGGACCAGGTAAAGGAGGGGAAGGGCCACCCCGCCCCCCGTGAGGAGGGCAGGCACCAGGAAGGGCAGAAGCCCGGGAAGCTGATGGAGCCTTCTGGCACCGGTCATGGGTCAGGTTTTGTGGATGCCCCCGTTCTACTAGGGGCAGGTTGGCAGGGCCTTGTGCCCTCTTTGGTCATGCTTTGTCCCTCCAAGAGGAGCCTTTCCGGGGTCCCCGCCCTGGCCTGGGCCAGGGCGGGGTGGTATTAGAGGATGCCCAGCTCCCGGAGGAGCCTCAGGGCTTGGTCCAGGGGAAGCTTTTCAAAGTCCAGCTTCGGGCTTTTCTTCAGCGCTTCTTCCAAGGGCAGGAGATTGGCGTCGGCCACCACCCCCTTCACCAGGGGGTATTCCCCCACGGTCCCCGCAAAATACTGCTGCCCCTTGGGGGAGAGGAGGTAGGTGAGGAAGCGGTTGGCGGCCACCAGGTTCCTGGAGGTCTTCAGGATGCCTGCCCCCGTGACCAGGGCCAGGTTGCCCACATCCCCTTCCTTGAAGTAGTGAAGGCCCAGGTTGTACCCCGCCCGGCGGAAGCGCACCACGTAGTAGTGGTTGGTGGAGCCAAGGTCGATCTCCCCGGCGCGGATGGCGTCCAGCATGGCCGAGTTGGAGGCATAGCCCTTGGGGTTAAGGGCTTTCATGGCGGAAAGCCATTCCCGGGTTTTGGCCTCCCCATGCAGGGCGATCATCCCCGCCACCATGTCCTGGAAGCTGGAATAGGTGGGGGTCCAGCCCATCCTACCCGCCAGGCCCTTGTCCTGGGCGAAGCGGGGGAGGTCTAGGATGCTTCCCGGAAGCTCTTCCGGCTTGAACTTCTGCGGGTTGTAGGCCAAGACCCTAAGGCGCAGGGTCACCGGTACCCAGGCTTTGGACTCGGGCACGAAGGCCAAGGGCTGCTTCAGGAGGGTGTCTCCCAAGGGCCGTAGGAGCCCTTTGCTGGCCGCCTGGCCCAAAGCCCCTGCGGTGTTGGCCCAGAAGATATCGGCCGGCGACCGGCTTCCCTCCTCCTGCAGGGCCGCCAGGATCTGGGCGTCGGTGCCGTAGCGCACCTGGACCCGGATACCGGTCTCCGCTTGGAACTGCTTCACCAAGGGTTCCACCAGGCCCTGCCCCCGCCCGGAATAGAGGGTCAGGGTCGTCTCTTGAGCGGAAGCCAGCCCTAGGACCAGAATGCCCACCAAGGTAACGAGCCTTCTACGCTGCATCTTGCCTCCTTCCTACCTCCCCAGGGTTCCCCGGGGCGAGGGCGCCCTCTGCCTGGGGACTCTACCAGAAAGGGGGGGACAAAGTCAAGTATTCCGGTCGGATTTTGTAAGTTTAGAAGTGATAATCACTTGCAACCAAGGGAAAAAGCCCGCCAGATCCTTCGGCCAGAAGGGGGTTTTCTGCCCCGTATACACCAAGGGCACAGGGTTTCGGGTGTGCCGGGGGTGCCAGGGCTCCTCGGCATTGCCGTGGTCGGAGGTGAGGAGGAGGGTGCCCCCTTCCTCCAAGAAGCCCTTCAGGAAAAGGGAAAGCTCCAGGAAGCGTTCGGGTAGCGCCTCTGGGAAACGGTGGGCGAAGAGGTCCAGGGCCCAGTATTCCAGGACCACCAGGTCAAAGCCCCGGGCCAGGGAAGCCGCCTGGGCTCCAGCTCCAAAGGGATCTTCCCAAAACCCAGGGGAAAGGGCCTCGGGGTGGCCCAGGGGCAAAAGGGGCAGGCCCGCCAGGAGGGCCCCTTGGGCGAAGGCGGAGAGGAGAAGCCTCCTTCCCGCGGCGGCCCGCTCTAGGTATTCCGGGCGGTAAGCGTTGGCGTGGAGGATGCGTAGGCCTGTTTCCTTCGCCCAGGCGTACAGGCTTTTCTGGAGAAGGGGCCTGAGCCTGGGGCTGGGAAAAGGCCCCTGGTGGTGGCCGAGAAGGCGGGGGGCATTGACCCCAGTAAGGAGGGTGGTCTGGCCCGTGCCCGACTGGGGCAGGCCCTCCACCCCCAAGGTGGCGTCCAAGGCCAGGGGGGAAAGCTCTAGGAGGAAGGGGAAAAGGTCCTCCAGGGCCTCACCTAGGCCGAGGCCGTCCACGAAGAGGAAGAGCACGCCTTTAGTGTGCTTCCGTTTAGGCCCCTCCGTCAAACCGCAAGGGATAGGGGTAGAAGGTGCCTTGCCTCACCCGGCGGTTGTGCGGGTTAGGGGTATCCTGGAACCGGAGGTAAAGCCATGCCGGTAAGAAAGGCCAATGCGATATGGGAAGGCGGTTTGCGTAACGGTCAGGGTCTAATGAAGCTGCAAAGCCAGGCTTTTGAGGGACCCTATTCCTTCCCCTCCAGGTTTGAGGAGGGGCCGGGGACCAACCCCGAGGAGCTCATCGCCGCCGCCCATGCGGGCTGCTTCTCCATGGCCTTGGCGGCCTCCTTGGAGCGGGAGGGATTCACCCCCAAGCGGGTTTCCACGGAGGCCCGGGTGCACCTGGAGATGGTGGAGGGAAAGGCCACCATCACCCGCATTGACCTGGTTACCGAGGCGGAGGTGCCGGGGATAACCCCGGATAGGTTCCAGGAGATCGCCCAGGCGGCCAAGGAGGGCTGCCCGGTTTCCCGGGCCCTGGGGGCGGTGAAGGAGATCACCCTCGAGGCCCGCCTGGTCTAGCCCTCCCCTTTCCACAGGAGCCGGCCACAGGAGGGGCAGCGCACCAGCTGCCCCTGCACCACCTTCTGGGCCACGTGGGTGGGCAGGACCACGTTGCACCCTTCGCAGCGGAAGACCTGGCCTTGGCGGAGCATGCGGGCGATGCCGGTGCCCTTGCGGGCCCGGCGGATGGCCTCGTACTCCTTCAGGACGGGGGCGGGGATGGCCTGGGCCATGAGGGAACGTTCCTCTAGCCTGAGGGCGATTTCCGCCCTTAGGGCCTCCACCCGCACCCGGTTGGCCTCCAAGAGTTCTTCCAGGCGGGGCCTTAGGGCGGCGAGCTCGGCTTCCACCTCCTGGATCTCGCCTTCCAGGTTCTCCATGGCCTCCATGATGGGGGTGGAAAGCTCCAGGAGCTCTTTGATGCGGTCCTTGATCTGCTGGATGCGGTTCTCGTACTGGGTCTGCTCGCGGGCGCTTTGGGCCTGGCGTTGCTCGGCCTCTGCCTGCTTCTCCTTGGCGGTGAGGTCCTCAATGTCCAGGCTGTGGCGGTTGTACTCCTTGCGGAGCTCTGCCTGGCGCTCCAGGAGGTCGGCGAGCCGGCTTTCCAGGGCCTCCACCTGGGTCTTCACCGCAACCAGGTCCTGGGGGAGGGTCTCCGCCTCCTTTTGCAATCGGTCTATCTCCAGGTCCTTTTCCTGCAGGTCATAAAGGGCCTTAAGCGCCTCAAGCCGTCCCCTGTGGGGAGCATCCGCCCCGTTCACGTTTCCCATTCTAACCCCAGGAGGAAGGGGTTGGTCTGGGCCTCGAGGGCCAGGGTGGTGGGGGGCCCGTGCCCCGGGTAGACCTCCGTCTTGGGGGGCAGGGTGAGGAGGCGCTTTAGGGAGCGGAAAAGCTCCTCCCGGTTTGCCCCCGGAAGGTCGTAGCGGCCGATGCTTCCCCGGAAGAGGAGGTCCCCGGAGAAGACCCTAGGGGGCTCGGAGCCTTCCCAGTGGAGGAAGGCCACGTGCCCGGGGCTATGGCCGGGAAGGTGCCAGACCTTAAGGCCAAAAAGGGACAGGCCCTCGGCCAAGGGTTCCACGGGTAGGGGAGGCTTGGGGATGGAGAGGCCAAAGAGGGCCGCCATCTCCTGGGCCTTTTGGTAAAGGGGAAGGTCCAGGGGGTGGAGGAAGACGGGGAGGGACAGGGCCTCCACCAAGGGGGCCACGGCCCCCAGGTGGTCAAAGTGGGCGTGGGTAAGGAGGATGGCCTGGGGCGTTAACCCCGTGGACTCCAGGAGGGCTAGGATCCTCTCCGCTTCGTCCCCGGGGTCCAGGAGCACGGCACCCTCCTCCCCCGCCACCAGGTAGGCGTTGGCCTCCAGGGGGCCCAGGCTTAGCCGGTACACCCTCATGGTTCGGTGGGAAGCCCCTCCTGGAGCCACTCGTGCATGGAGCCCAGGTAGTTCCGGGCCCTGACCCCCAGGCTCCTCAGCACGAAGAAGGCCACGGCGCTCCGGGCCCCGGAGTGGCAGTAAAGCCCCACCTCCTGCCCCGGCTCCAGGCCGAGCCGCCCTAGCACCTTGTCCGGCTCCAGAAAAAGCTCCAGGGGAGCGTTTCGGCTTCCGGGGATGCGCCCTCCCCGGGGGCAGCAAGGAGGGTGGACCTTGCCCTGGTATTCCTCAGGGCTACGCACGTCCAAGAGGAGAGGGTGGCTGGCCGCCTCCTGGGCGGTGAGGAGCCAGTCCCGCCGGAGGCGGGCTATGGTATCCGAGCGCTGGGGTTTGGGCTCTTCCCGCTCGCTGGCGTGGGCTTCCCAGCCCTCGGTCCAAAGCTCCACCTCCAGCCCCCCAAGCCCCAGGAAGAAGGCGGTGCGGCAAAGGCGGCTGGTGAGGCCCTCGTCGTAGAGGACCACGGGGCTTTTGAGCCCCAGTTCCTGGAAAAGCTCGGTGAGGCCGGCTTCCAGGGCTTTCAGCTCCGCCTCTTCCCGCAGGCGAAGCCTGGGGGCGGAAAGGTCCAGGTGCCGGGCACCCGGTAGGTGCCCGGCCTCGTAGGCGGCCCGGGGACGGGTATCCACCAGGACGGCTCCAGAGGGGATCTCCATGCCCCTGATTATAGGGGGCGCATGGGTAGGCGCTAGAGGATAAGGATACTTGACAAACTAAGGCGCAAGTGATATAAGTGAAGCGGGAGGTGATAGGTATGGCCCTGGTTCGCAGGGATGCACGGCCCATGGAGATCACCCCCTTCCGCACCTGGGGTCCTCTCTCCCTCCTGGAGGAGGCCAACCGGCTCTTTGAGGAGGTCTTGGGGGACTTTGCCCGCCCCGTGGCCACCTACGTGGCGCCCGCGGACCTCTACGAGACCGACGAGGCCTTGGTCCTGGAGATGGCGGTGCCGGGCCTGGCCCCGGAGGACCTGGAGGTGAGCCTCGAGGGCAGCAAGCTCACCATCAGGGGCCAGGTGAAGCCCGCGGAGGAAGCCAAGGTGCGCCGTTACTACCTGCAGGAGATCCCCCATGGCTCCTTCGTGCGCACCTTCACCCTTCCCGTGGAGGTGGACGCCTCCCAGGCCAAGGCGGAGTTCCGCCACGGGATCCTGCATCTCACCCTGCCCAAGGTGGCCGAGGCCCGGGCTAAGCGGATCCCCATTGAGGTGGTCCAGTAAGCCCGAGCCCCCTTGCCCCCCGGGGAACCCCTGGGGGGCTTAGGCTTTTCTGAGGGCTTCGGCAAGGCGTTTTAGGGCCTCGTCCAGGACCTCGGGGTAGGTGGCGAAGTTGAGGCGCACGTAGCGATCGTATCCTTCCCCGAAGTTTTCCCCGGGATTCAGGGCCACCCGGGCCTCCTTGAGGAAGAAGGAGGCCGCCTGGGGAATGGGGGTTTTGAACCAGGCCAGGTAGGTGCCCTCCGGGGGAATGTGGCCAAGGCCCACCTCCTTGGCCCAGGCCGCCACCCGGTCGCGGTTCGCCCTAAGCCGGGCCAGGGTCTCCCCAAGCCAGGCCTCCCCTTCCCTCAGGGCCGCCTTCCAGGCGGCCATGGCCAGCACGTTGGGGAAGGTGTGGGGCAGGTGGCGCCTCAAGGCCTCCACCAGGGGCTTAGGCCCCACCGCCGCCCCAATGGGCAGTCCGGCCAGGTTGTAAGCCTTCCCCGGTCCCAACAGGGTAAGGGTGCGCTCGGGGAGGAAGCGGGCCAGGGGCACGTGGCCCCTCTCGTAGGTGAGGGGGGCGTGGAGCTCGTCGGAGACCACAATGAGGTCGTGCTTGCGGGCGATGGCGGCCAAAGCGGCAAGCTCCTCCTCCCCAAAGACCCTTCCCGTGGGGTTTTGCGGATGGCAGAAGAGGAGGAGCCGGCTGGCGTAGGCCAGGCGCTCCAGGCCCTCGAGGTCCAGCCGGTACCCCTCCTCGGTTTCCCGCAAAGGATTGGCCAGAACTGTGCGTTTTTGCTGGCGGATGGCGGCCAGAAACGGGGGGTATATGGGGACCTGGGTCAGGACCCCCTGGCCAGGGGCGGTGAAGGCGGCTACCGCCCCGTAGAGCCCCACCACCACCCCGGGCATGAAGGCCAGTTCCCCTTCCAAGCCCGCTTTTTCCAGGATGAGGGCCTTAAGCTCGAGGTCCCCATCCCGGGGGGGGTAACCCAAAAAACCCTCGGCCCTTTCCCGTATGGCCCTGCGGATGGGCTCGGCCACGGGGAAGTCCATGTCCGCTACCCAAAGGGGCAGGACGTCCTCAGGGTAGGTGCCCCACTTGAGGGAGTCCTTGCGGGGGGGAAGCACCATGGGCTTATCTTACCGGCCCAGCCGCCGAAGCATGTACCAGGAAAGGAGGATGAGGGGCACGCTCACCACCTGGGTGGCGGTGAAGAGGCCGATGCCCAGTTGGTCGTTCTGGTAGACGGGAAGCCACAAGGGGTTTAAGCGGAAGGGTTCCTCCAAAACCGAGCGGAGCACGCTGTACCAAAGGATAAAGTTCCAAAAGGCGTACCCGTAGAAGGGCTTCTGGCGAAGCCAGTAGTAGGAAAGGGGCAGGAGGATGAGGCCCACCAGGGCCCCGTAGATCTGGGCCAGGTGCACGGGTCCCCGGAGGAGCTCGTCGCACCGATAGACCTGGGAGATATCCTCAATGCCGGGGCAGATTCCGGGGAACCCCTTGGCCCACTCCGGCCAGGTGAAGCCGATGGGCAAGGAGGTGAGGCGGCCCACGGTGTCGGAGCCATTCATTAGGTTCCCGATCCTCCCGGCGATGATGCCTAAGGCCACCCCCGGGGTGGCGGCGTCCAGGTAGGGCCAGAGGGGGTAGCCCTGGCGCTTATGAAAGTAGAGGAAGACCAGGGCCCCGCCCAGTATGGCCCCGTGGAAGGAAAGCCCCCCGTGCCAGATGTACAAAACCTCCACCGGGTTCTGCAGAAAGTAGCCGGGGGAGGTGAGGACATAGCCCAGCCTGGCCCCCACCACTCCCCACACCACCGCCCAGAAGGCCACCGCCTCAAACCTCTCCGCATCCAACCCCCAGGCCCTAAGCCTGCGCTTGGCCAGTTCAAAGCCGATGAAGATGGCCAGGGTAAGGAGAAAGCCATACCACTGGATGCGCAAGGGGCCGATCTGGATCATGGTGGGGTTCATGCCTCACCCCCTCTTTGGAGCCTTGCCACCAGCTCCATCAGCGACCTCTCGTCAAAGATGCCTTCCAAAAGCACCCTATCCCCCAGAAGAAGCACGGGTACCCGGAAGGTGTAATGGCGGAAGAGCTCGGGGTCTTGGTCCACATCCCGGCGCACATAGGGTATTCCCAAAGTCCAAAGGGCCCTTTCCGCCTTTTCGCATAGGCCACATCCTTCCCGGGTGACGAGGACCAGGTCCATGGGGAAAAGCATACCCTAGCCTTGAAAGATGGTCCGGATCACCAGGACTCCCATGGCCACGTGCACCAGCACCTTGGCCACCACGCCCCCCATGAGGCCCACCAGGGTGCCCCAGGCCGCCTTTAGGGCCTCCTCGGCCCTCCTTCCCGAAAGGTACTCAAAGAGCCAGGCCAGAAGGAAGGGCAAGACCAGCACGCCCAAAACACCCAGGAAAAGGCCCAGAATGCCCCCCAAAAACGCCCCCCAAAGCCCTGCCCGTCCGGCTCCGTACCTCCTGGCTCCCAGGAGGGTGGCCAGGTTGTCCAGGCTCATGGCCAGGAGGGCCAGAACCCCTAGGGCCAGCCACAGGCCCAAGGAAAGTTCCCGGAAGCCCACCAGGGCCTCGTGGAGGAGGGCGGCGGCCAGGATCAAAAGGGTGGCGGGGACAAAGGGCACCAGGGTTAGGAGCACCCCCGCTCCCCAAAGGGCCACGAAGAGCCAATCCGCGAAGGCATCCACAAAACAAGCCTAGGATGGGATTCCATGAGAAGGAAAAGGGACATCCGCCCTCCGCTTCCCCTTTAAGCTCAAGGCGAGGAGGCGGGTATGGAGTTTGGCCTACCCAAGGAACAGGGCGTGGTCAAGACCCAACCCCCCTTCGGGGAGGTGCGGGAGGGCCGGGTGGCCCTCACTCCCCAAGGGGTACGGGAGCTGGTGGGCCGGGACCACCGGGTCTATGTGGAGCGGGGGGCCGGGGAGCGGGCCGGGTTTGCCGACGCCCTATATGAGGAGGCCGGAGCCCGGCTGGTGAGCCGGGAGGAGGCCTTTGGCCGGGGGGAGGTGGTCTTGAAGGTGGGAAGGCCCACCCTCGAGGAGGTCGCCCTCCTCCGCCCTGGGGCCACGGTCATGGCCTTCCTGCACCTGGCGGTGGCGGAGTCCGCCTTGGTGGAGGCCATGGCGGAAAAGGGCCTAACGGCCATTGGGTACGAACTCATCGGGGCGGAGGGAAGGCGCCCCGTGCTCAAGGCCATGAGCGAGATCGCCGGCCGCCTGGCCCCCCAGATTGCGGGGAGGCTTTTGGAGGCCCCCTTCGGCCCCGGGGTGCTCCTTTCCGGGTTGCCCGGGATTCCCCCTGCGGATGTGGTCATCCTGGGGGCAGGGGTTTTGGGGAGGGCGGCGGCCCGGGCCTTCTTGGGGGTGGGGGCCTCGGTCTACCTCTTGGACAAGGAGCTTTCGGCCCTGGAGGAAGCCTCCAAGGAGGCCAAAGGGGCGGTCACCGCCCTCATCACCCAGACCCGCTTGGAGCGGTACGTGGCCTTCGCCGATGTCCTGGTGGGGGCGGTGGCGGTGCCGGGGGAAAGGGCCCCCCTCCTCCTAAGCCGGGCCCTGCTTTCCCGCATGCGCCCGGGGGCCGTGCTCCTGGACTTCGCCATTGACCAGGGGGGGATTGCGGAAACCAGCCGGGTGGGGGTGTACCAGGAGATGGGCATCACCCACTTCTGCCTCCCCAACGTTCCCGCCCTGGTGCCCCGTACCAGCAGCCACGCCCTCACCGCCACCCTTTTGCCCTTTCTCCTAGAGGTGGAGGAGGATCCCTTGAAGGTGCCAGAGCTCCGGCAGGGGGCCTACCTCCTCCTGGGCCAGAAAGGAGGGCACCTGGAATGAGCTACCGCAAGAAGCTGACCTCTCCGGAGGATGCCGTAACCCTCATCCGGTCGGGCATGCGGGTCTTCGTTTCCGGAAACGCCGCCACCCCTACCCCCATCCTGAAGGCCTTGGCCGCCCGTAAGGACGAGCTGGAGAACGTGGAGCTGGTGCACCTCCTGCAGATGGGGGAGGACCCTTTCGCCCCTCCCGAGATGGAAGGCCATTTCCGCCGCCGCTCCCTTTTTGTGGGGCCCGCCGACCGGGAGGCGGTGAACCAGGGCCGGGCCGACTACGTGCCCGTCATGCTCCACCAGGTGCCTTGGCTTTTCAAGAGGCGCATCCTGCCCCTGGATGCCGCCATCGTCCAGGTATCCCCTCCCGACGAGCATGGCTTCTGCTCCTTGGGGGTGGAGGTGATCGCCACCAAGGCGGCCCTCGAGGCCGCCCCCCTGGTGATCGCCATGGTGAACCCTCGCATGCCCAGAACCCTGGGGGATACCTTCGTCCACGTTTCCCGCTTCACCGCCATCGTGGAGCTGGACTGGCCCTTGCCCGAGCTAAAACGGGAGGGGTTTGGCGAGGTGGAGCGGAGGATCGGGGAGCACGTGGCCAGCCTCATAGAGGACGGGGCCACCTTGCAGATGGGCATCGGGGCCATCCCCGATGCCGT
>NZ_CALLUR010000036.1:0-21964 GCF_938010445.1 uncultured Thermus sp. | reverse complement strand
TAAACTGAAGCTTGCGCGTAAGGCGCGCCCTGCCGGGATGGTGGAACTGGTAGACACGCCATCTTGAGGGGGTGGTGCCCGCAAGGGCGTGCGGGTTCAAGTCCCGCTCCCGGCACCAAAAGGCCCTGAGGGGCCTTTTTCTTTATGGGGCTTCTCCTGGAGCGCACCCTTAAGACCCTCGAGGACACCCAGGCCCTGGCCGGGGAGGTCCTGCCCCTGTTGCCGGAAGGAAGCCTGGTGGTCCTGCAAGGGCCCTTAGGGGCAGGCAAGACCACCTTCGTCCGCTTCCTGGCCCAGGCCTTGGGCTTTGGGGGAAGGGTCACGAGCCCCAGCTACACCTTGATCCACACCTACCCCACCCCCGAAGGCCCCCTGGTGCACGCCGACCTCTACCGCCTTAAGGACCCCGCCCTTCTCCTTCCCCAGCTGGAAGCCTCCCGGGAGGGAGCCCGCCTGGTGCTGGTGGAGTGGGGGGATCCCGAGGCCCTAGGGGCCGACTTCCTCCTCCGCCTCACCCCCCAAGGGGAGGTGCGCCTCGCCCAGCTATGGCAGCTCCACCCCGGCCAGGAGGAGGGCATCCAGCAAGGCTTCCCGCCCAGCCCGCCCGGCGAATAGGGCCACCACCTTTCCCTCCGCGTCCACCACGAAGGTCCAGGGCTGGCCCACCACCTTGAAACGGTTGGCCACCTCGTGGGGCTTGTCCTTCTCCGAGGCCAGAAGGGGAAGGAAGCGGGGGTAGGCCTTCATGTACTCCAGCACCACCTCCCGGGTGTCCTTGGGCTCCCGGCTGATCACGTAGAAGGGCACCTTGGTCTCCTCCGCCACCCGGTGAAGCCCAGGGAACTCCGCCCGGCACACCGGGCACCAGCTGGCCCAGAAGACGATGACCGCAGGCTTCTTCATGGTGGCAGGGGTAACCAGGTTACCCTTGGGATCCAAAAGGGAAAACTCAGGCAGGCGCTGGCCCGGCCCCACCGCAAGGGCCAAACCCAGAAGCAAAAGCCACCCCACCCAACGCCCTAGCATGCCTCCATTGTGTACCCTAGCGGGGGTGGGTATGTAAACCATCTCACCTTGGCCGCCGTAACCTTTTCAGATCGTGGTCCGGCCAGATGCCATCCGCCACCAGGTGAAGCCATTGGGAAAAGTAGTAGCCCAAAAGGGCAAAACCCCAAACCTCCCAAGGCCAAGAGGGTAGCCTCAGGGAAAACCCCATGCCCAGATACCCCGCGAGGCCTTGGGCCAGAACCGCCAAGCCCCCAAGGAGCCCCACCAGGTACCCCAGCCGGGTCAAGGGCCCCAGCACCCAGGTGTGGGAAAGCCCCCGGTGGCGGAATAGCCATCCGTAAGGGCGCCAAAGGAGGCCCAAGAGGCCCCAGCGGCGTAGGGAACGCGTCCCCTTCTCCGCCAAGTCCAGGTCCGGGGAGAGGAGAAAGGTCCCCGCCAGGTAGGCCAGGGCAAAGGCCAAAGCCCTGGGCTCCTCTGGGGAACCCCCATAGGCCAGGTAGGCCACCGCCCCCCCGCCCAGGACCGTCAGGTTGATGGCCTCGTGCACCCGCCCCGAGGGCATAGGGCCATCCTAAAGGGCAGGCAGGGGAAAACGCTCCCCCGCCGACAGGACATCCATCCGTAGCCCCTTAACCCCCCGGCCCGTGTACTCCGCCCCTCCGGCATCCACCAAGGTGACCTCCCCCGCCCAGACCTCGCCCAAGCCCCTAAGAAGGCGGAGGGCGGTGTTTTCCAATAGGCCCAGGCCCACCAGGTCCGGGTTGTCGGCCACCAGGCGGGAAAGGGCCAGAAACCGCCCCCGTTCCTCCACCCGGGGGAGGAAGACCAGGCCCCGGAGAAGGGCCAGGCCCAAGGCGGCCCTCACCTCCCCTTCCAGGGAGTAGAAGGCCGCCTCCCCCAGGAGGCCCGCCGCCTCCCCCAAGGCCACCACCCCACCCCCCTGCCGGTGAACCTCCAAAAGGGCCTGAAGGAGCGGGCTCCCCCGTATTAGATCCAAAAACTCCGGCAATCCCTCCGCGGCCAAGAAGACCAGGGGGCTTTGGGCCACCGCCTGGGCCACCAGGGGATCAAAGGCTTCCTCCCGGCGCCTGAGATAGAGCACCCGTCCCTGCCTGAGGCCCAGGCTGCGGTAGGCCAACCGCCAGGCCTCCGCCAGGTCCCGCAAGGGATAGGGCACCAGAAAGAGGGCCTCTCCCCGGGCCTCCTCCAGGAGCCTGGCCTCCACCGGACGCAAGGCCCCCCGAAGGGGATCGGCAGTCAGCAAGGCGAAAAAGCCCTGGCGCATACCGACCTCCTATACCCCTAGGGTAATGCCCTCCTCATGAAAGGAAAAGGGTGGTGTGGTAGACTTGAGGGCGTGGCCGCGATGGTATCCCCCCCGGGGGCCTTATCCAAGGACAAGAGGAGGGCCATCCTCGAGGCCACCTTGGAAATCCTCCGGGAGATGGGGCTTTCCGGGCTGAAGATGGAGGAGGTGGCCCGGCGGGCGGAGGTGGGCAAGGGCACCATCTACCTGTACTTCCGCGACAAGAAGGACCTCTTGAAAAACCTGGTGGAGGAAAGGACCTGGGCCTTCTACCGGGAGGTGGAGGAGGTGGTGCGCCAAAAGGCGCCCTTTTTTGTGCGCCTGGAAGCCCTCTTGCAAAAGCGCTTGGCCTGGATCGCCGAATGGCGAGGCCTGTGGGCCGCGGTAGCCCGGGAGGCCATGGAGGACCCCACCCCTTGGCTCAAAGGGCTTCACCAGCACTACCTGGACCTCTTGGAGGAGCTGGTGCGAAGCGGCCAGGAGGAAGGAGCCGTGCGCCCGGGGCTTTCCCCCAGGGCCACCGCCCACGTGATCGCGGCCTTGGGGTGTACGCCTCAGCTAGAGGTAGAGGCTTATTTGGAGCATCTCCTAGAGGTGCTCCGGAAAGGAGTGGCGCCGTGAAAGAGTTCCGTCCCGGCGACAAGGTGGTCCTGCCCCCTTACGGGGTTGGCGTGGTGGCGGGCATAGCCCAACGGAGCGTGAGCGGAGTAAGTCGGGCCTACTACCAGGTGGACTTCCCCGGTTCCCGCTCCAAGGCCTACGTACCCGTGGAAGCCCCCCAAAGCGTGGGCATGCGCAAAGCCCTGGCCCCTGAGGAGGTACCGGTGATCCTGGACCTCCTCAAAAATGGGCGCATGCCCCTGCCCAAGCAGTGGGCCGCCCGGCATCGCAAGACCAGCGAGATCCTGGCGGACGGGAACCCCTACCGCATCGCCCAGATGGCGGGCCAGCTCAGGGCTTGGGAGCTGGAGCGGGGCCTGCCGGACCTGGACCGCCAGGCCCTAAGGCGGGCCATCTACCTGCTGGCGGAAGAAGTTTCCCAGACCCTGGAGATCACCGTCCAAGAAGCCAAGCGCCTCTTTGAGGAGGCCTGGGGCGAAGAACTGAACTGAGGAAACGCTTGGCTGACCAGGGGCCCCGGAATCCGGGGCCCTTTCCCTTCCCGCCTCCACCTAAAGGAGGAGGCTCCAGACTTTCTTTTCCATCTCCAGGATGCGGGCCAGGTAGCGCTCCACCACCCCAGGGTCCAGCCCCTCCACCTGGCCCTGGGCCATCACCTCCAGGTCAAAGAGCACCGCTTGGAACTCGGGAGCCGCCCAATGTTGGGAAAGTTCCTGCCAGGGTCCATCTCCCTCCACGTGGGCGTTCCAGGCCTCCAGGAAAAGGTGGTTCAGGAAGTAGAAGAAGACCAGGCGGTAGGGGTAGGAAAACCCCTCCATCTCCTGGAGCAGGGCGACGTACTCCTGCCGCACCGGATGGACCGGCTCCTTAGGATCCGCCCCTTGGGAAAGGAGCCAGTCCAGCTCTTCCACCGTGGCCATGAGGGCCTGGACCAAAGGGGCCCGGTGGGGATGAGGGGCATCCCGCAAAAGCCCCACCTGAAACCGGTATAAGGCCTCCACAAAGGGGAAGTCCTGCTTGAGCCAAAAGGCGAAGCGTTCCTCATCCCAGCGGATGGGCAAGGCCTTGATCTCCTCCAGGGCCTTGGGGCAACAGCCAAACAGGTCCCTAAACAGCCCCATGCTCCCCCCCCAGGACCCCATAGCGCACATACCCTGAATGCCGGAGGGCTTCCGCCACCTTCCTGGCGTGGTCCTCGCTCTCTGCAAACCCAAAAAAGGCGCTACCCGAGCCCGTCATGAGCACCCCCCTTAGCCCCTGATCCCGCAGCCTGGCCTTCACCCGGCGGAGTTCTGGATAAAGGCGGAAGGCAGGGGCCTCGAGGCTATTCCAGTAGGGGGGCTCCTCCCCTCTTTCCAGGGCCTCGAGGATCTCCCCCACGGGGAGGTCGGGCCCAAAGTCGTGGGGCTTGACCTCCGCATAGACCCTGGCGGTAGGAAGGCGCAGGCCCGAGGAAAAGACCACCACGAAACGAGGGGGTAGGGAAAGGGGCCTTAACCTCTCCCCCACCCCGCGGGCCTCGGCCACCCCCCCTCGGAGGAAGAAGGGCACGTCCGCCCCCAGGGAAAGGGCAAGGGCCTGGAGGTCCACCTCCGCGGGATAAAGCTCCTTTAGGCCCAAGAGCACCTGGGCGGCATCCGAGCTGCCCCCGCCCAGGCCTGCCCCTTCGGGTAGGGCCTTTTCCAATACGATGCGCACCCCCCCGGGCCAGCCTGCCGCCTCCAGGTAAGCGGCCGCCGCCCGGTAGGCCAGGTTCCTCCGCCCGTAGCGCCCGCGGAACTCAATCCCCTCGGGGATGGGTTCCAAAAAGAGCCTATCCCCGAAGGAAAGGGCGGCAAAGAGGGTATGCAGCTCGTGATAGCCATCCGGCCTCTTGCCGAGGAG
The DNA here is from genome assembly GCF_938010445.1 of uncultured Thermus sp. NCBI lineage: Bacteria > Thermotogati > Deinococcota > Deinococci > Thermales > Thermaceae > Thermus > uncultured Thermus sp. The sequence continues at coordinate 17,145 of NZ_CALLUR010000036.1, read as the reverse complement.
GGAGAGGCCCAGGTTCACCTTGGCCACCGCTAGGCGTTCCATACCTGCGCCAACGCCTCCGCCAAAGGCAGATCCTCCGGATAGGTGATCTTAAAGGCCGTCCTCTCCCCTTCCACCAGGGCCACGGGATACCCCAGGGCCCTCACCAGCTGGGCGTCGTCGGTGGCGGCCAGCCCCCGCCTCCTGGCGTAGGCATGGGCCTCCCGCAGGAGAGCGGTGAAGAAGCCCTGGGGGGTCTGGACCAGGCGCAGGGCCTCCCGGGGCACCACCTCCCCGTAGGCCTCCCCCTCTGGGCGGATCAGGGTGTCGGGAAGGGGCAGAACCGGCACCGCGGCCCCCGTGGTGCGGGTGGCCTCGAGGACCCGCCCTATAAGCCCCCGGCTCACGAAGGGCCGGGCCACATCGTGCACCAGGACCAAGGGGAGGCTTGCCGCTTCCAAGAGGCGGGAAACCGACTCCTGCCGGGTCCTGCCCCCCTCCAGAAAGGCGGCGCGAAGCCCCCTAGGGGCCTCCGCTCCCGGGGGAAGGGCCACCAGGACCTCCGCCGCCTCCTGGAAGGCCCCCAAGGCCCACTCCAAGAGGGTCTTCCCCCCCACCCGCAGGAAGGCCTTGGGCCCTAGGCCCAGCCGCTCCCCGTTCCCAGCGGCAGGGATGAGGACGGAGTACATCGCGGGCTCACCTCCAGGCAAAGCCGCCACGCCCCCATGGTAGCATGGGCCCCATGAGCCTTTGGGAAGCCCTTCTCTTAGGGGTGGTGGAGGGGCTCACCGAGTTCCTACCCGTGTCCTCCACCGGCCACCTCACCTTGCTCTTTCACCTCCTGGGCCTGCCCATCCAGGAAGACCCCTTCCTAAAAACCTTCCTCATCGCCATCCAGCTGGGGGCCATCCTGGCCATTTTGCTGCTTTATGGCCGGCGTTTTGCGGTGGACCGGGCCCTTTGGCTGCGCATAGGGGCAGCCTTCCTACCCACCGCCGCCATGGGCTTCCTCCTCTACCCCCTCATCAAGGGGAAGATCCTGGGGGATGACGGCATCGTGGTCTTCTTCCTCTTCTTCGTGGGCCTGGTCCTCCTCCTGGCGGACCGCCTGGCAGAACGGGCCCGCTATGGGGATGTGCTGGAGCTACCCTGGGCCCGGGTGGCCCTGATCGGGGTTTTCCAGGGGCTTGCCGCCCTCTTCCCGGGCACCAGCCGCAGCGGGGCCACCATCCTGGGAGGACTTCTTCTGGGCCTAAGGCGCAAGGCGGCGGCGGAGTTCAGCTTCCTCCTGGCCCTGCCCACCATGCTGGCCGCCGTGGGCTACGACCTCTTCAAGAGCGCCCCGGCCGTACCCCAAGGGGGCTGGACCCTCCTCGTGGTGGGCTTCCTCGCCGCCTTGGTCACCGCCCTCCTCACCGTGCGCTGGATGCTTTCCTTTGTGGAGCGCCACGGCTTCAGGCCCTTTGCCCTCTACCGCATGGCCCTGGCCCTGGTCTATGCCTACTTCTTCTTACGCTAGGGCCAGGACCCGGTCCAGGGCCTCGAGGAATCCCTGGTAAAGCTCCCGCCTGGCCCCCTCCCCCATGAGGCCAAGCCGCAGCACCTGGCCCCGGGTGGGCCCGATCCCCCCCGCCACCGCCACCCCTTGGGCGTAAAGGCCTTTCACCAGGCGATCCGCCTCCACCCCTTGGGGGGGGCGCACCACCAAAACGGTGGGCAAGGGGCTGGCCTTGGGGTAGAGGCGAAAGCCCCGCTCCTCCAGCTCCCCAAGGAGCCAGGCGTACACCTCCTGGGCCCGCTTTTGGCGGGCCTCCACCCCCTCCTCCAGGACCAGGTCCAGGGCCTCCAGAAGGGCGTAGTGCAGGAGGACCGGGGTGGTGTGATGGTACCCCCCCCGCTCCCAATGCTCCGCCACCCGCTCCAGGTCCAGGTACCAGCCCCGCCTAGCGGTGAAGGCCCGCCGGGCCTCGAGGCTCACCGCCACCGGGGCCAAACCCGGGGGGGCGGAGAGGCACTTCTGGCTCCCTGTGAAGGCGTAGTCCACCCCCATCTCCCGCATGGAGAAGGGAAGCATCCCCAGGGTGGTGACGGCATCCAAAAAGAAAAGGGCCCCGGCCTCCTGGGCCAGGGCCCCGATCTCCCGGGCCGGGTTCAGCACCCCGGTGGAGGTTTCCCCGTGCACCAGGGCCACCATGCGGTAGGGCCTTCCCCTTAGGGCCTGGGCCACGGCCTCCGGGTCCACGGGCTCGCCCGGGGGAAACTCCAAAACCGTGGGCTCCAGGCCGTGCACCTGGGCCATCTCCGCCACCCTTCGGGAGAAGGCCCCGTTCACCAGCACCAAAACAGGGCCCCGATCCAGGTTGGCCAGGCCGGCCTCCATGCCCAGGCTTCCCGAGCCCGCCAAAGCGGCCACCAAGGCTCCTTCTCCGGGGTCAAAAAGCCAGCGGAGCCTCTCCTGGATGGCTCGGTTCACCGCCAGCACCTCCGGGTCCAGGTGGCCCCGCATGGGGCGCATAAGGGCCTTCTGCACGCGTTCCGGGATGGGGGTGGGTCCAGGGGTCAGAAGCAGCATCTCGCCTCCTCTACGCCCGTGGGAAGCGGGCATAAGAAAAGCCCCCGCGGCCAGACCGGGGGGGCCCTTCCCGCAGGAAGGGGCCCCCTACCGGATAGCTCGCAGGAGCCTCATTGGGGAACACTTTAGCCTAAGCCCCTTTCCTTGTAAAGTGCTAGTTGGATGAAGGACTACTACGCCATCCTGGGGGTGGGCCGGGAGGCCACCCAGGAGGAGATCAAAAAGGCCTACCGAAGGCTCGCCCTCCAGTACCACCCCGACCGCAACCCCGGGGACAAGGAGGCCGAGGAGCGCTTCAAGGAGATCAACGAGGCCTACGCCATCCTCTCCGACCCCGAGAAGCGGGCCCAGTACGACCGGGGGCTTCTGGGGGCGCCGGAGTTCCAAGCGGAGGACCTCTTTGACCTCTTCGCCCAGGTCTTCGGCTTCCGCTCCGGGCGCACCGCTCCCCGGGGGGAGGACCTCGAGGCCCAGGTGGAGGTGGCACTGGAGGACCTGCTCGGGGGAAAAGAGGTGGAGGTGACGTACGCCCGGCTGGTCCCTTGCGAATCCTGCCATGGCCAGGGGGGCAAGCGGGTGGCCTGCCCCACCTGCGGAGGCCGCGGGGTGGTGGAAACCTACCGCCAGGGCCTCTTTTCCGGCTTCGTAACCCGCTCCACCTGCCCCCACTGTAAAGGGCAGGGCTACCTCCTGGCCGAGGCCTGCCCCACCTGCCGGGGCCGGGGCCGGGTGGCCCGGGAGGAGAGGGTCCGGGTGAGGATCCCCCCGGGCATGGACGAGGGCCAAATCCTCCGGGTCCCGGGCTACGGCAATCTGGCCCCAGGAGGCCCCGGGGACCTCTACGTGCGCCTTAGAATCCGGCCCCACCCCCATCTGGAGCGGGAAGGCCCCCACCTGGTCTACCGCCTGAGGATCGGCCTAGCCCAGGCGGCCCTGGGCACCCGGGTAGAGGTACCCGGGCTCTCTGGGCCCATTCCCCTGGACATCCCTCCAGGCACCGGGCACGGGGAGGTGTTTGAGCTCCCTGGGGAGGGCCTTCCCTACCCCGGGGGCCGGGGAGCCTTAAGGGTGGTGGTGGAGCTTTCCGTACCCAAACACCTTTCCCCCAAGGCCAAAGAGCTCCTGAGGGCCTACGCGGAGGAGGTGGGGGAAAAAGTGGCCCCCGAGGGCTTTTGGGAAAAGCTCAAGGGGCTCTTTCGCAAATAGGACCCCTCGTGGTACACTGAGGCATTCCGGGTGGCTATAGGGTGGCCCCTGGGGTCTAAAGCAACCCCTAAAGCCCCGGATACGGGCCTAAGGGCCCGGAAGAGAAGGAGCAGTATGCAGAAGGGTCGGGTCAAGTGGTTCAACGCGGAGAAGGGCTACGGCTTCATTGAGCGCGAGGGCGACACCGATGTGTTCGTCCACTTCAGCGCCATCAACGCCAAGGGGTTCCGCACCCTGAACGAGGGCGACATCGTCACCTTTGACGTGGAGCCGGGCAAGAACGGCAAGGGCCCCCAGGCGGTGAACGTCACCGTGGTGGAGCCAGCCCGCAGGTAAAGGGTAACCTGGACCGCCGTGGGGAGACCTCCCCACGGCGCTAAACTTTTGGGGAACCCATCACCCCATTCTCAGGCTCGGACCGGTAGCATGGGAGGGATGCGGACCCTCAGCATTAGCCTGCGCCCCGTGCATCCGGAGGACGCACCCCTTTTGCACGGGCTCTTCCTGCGAAGCCCAGGGTACTTCGCCTTGATCGGTATGGAACCCCCGGCCCTGGAGGACGTGGCCCGGGACCTGGCCACCCTAGAAAGGGACGAGCGCCGCCGGGCCTTTCTCCTCCTCCTGGAGGAGGAGGTGGTGGGCTACCTGGACTACAAGCTCCACTACCCCGAGCCCGAGGACGCCACCCTAAGCCTCCTCCTCATCCGGGAAGACCGCCAGGGCCAGGGCCTAGGGCGGAGGGCTCTGGAGCATCTCCTAAACCACCTTACGGGGGCCGAGCGGCTTTATGCGGTGGTCTACGGCAACAACGCCCGGGCTAAGGACTTCTTCCGGGCCCAGGGCTTCCGCCACGTGAAAGACGGGGGCCCCACCCTAAGCTGGTACGTGCGGGAGTTATAAACGAAACCCCGCCGAGGGTCCCAAGCCCCCTGGGCCGAAGGTTTACCCCTTAGCCCAGCCCGGCCAGCTTGCGGTTTTTCTCAATGTAGGACTTCCACTGCTCGGGAACGTCCTCCTCAGGGAAGATGGCGTTCACCGGGCAGGCGGGCACACAGGCCCCGCAGTCAATGCACTCCTCGGGGTGGATGTAGAACTGGTCCCCCCCGTCGTAGATGCACTCCACGGGGCAGACCTCCACGCAGGACTGGTCCTTTACGCCGATGCAGGGTTCACAGATCACGTGCGGCATCCTTCACCTCCCGAGCTACCGCTCCCCCCTATTTTAGGGCAGCAGGCTCTTTGTCAACCGCCTAGGCCCCCAGGTGCCGGAAGAAGGCCTCCCGGGAGATGGCCCCCAGGACCTCCTCCCCCCTGACCACCAGGACCAGGGGTTGACGCAGGAAAAGGGGGGAAAGCTCGCTCACCGCCACCTCGGCCTCCACGCTGGGCACCTCCTCTAAGGGCAGGATGTGGTCGGAAAGGCCCAAAAGCCCCACCGGACGCCCCTCCTGCACCAAAAGGGCCACCCCCCGGCCCTCGTAGGCCTCCAGGGCCTCCACCTGGGGCAAAGGCTTCGCCAAGCGGCGGGCCGGGGTGGGCCAGAGAAGCCCGGCGGTGAGCAAGGTGGTGCAGGGCACCCGTACCGCCTTCTTGGCCACGTAGAGGGCAAAGGTGAAGAAGAGGAGAAACCCTAGGCCTTCCAGGAGGCCGGTAAAGTTAAAGTGCTCCCATCCCAGCCTGCCCCCGCCCCCCAGGAGGGAGTGGAGGAGGTAGGAAAAAAGAAGGCCCAGCACCAAGGCAGCCAGATAGGCGAAAAGCCCGGCCAGGCGGAGTTCCTTCACCGTACGCATGGGCTTAGCTTACCAGGTCCTCCTCCCGGTCCACGTCCACCCCCACCTCGGGGTAGGGGGTGATGAGGGCCCTGGCCTCCACCCCCAGGATCCTCTTGGCCCGCGCCTCCAGCTCAGGAAGGGTAAGCCGGCCCAGGAGAAGCTTAAGGAGGATATCCCAGCCGATGAGCCGGGCCAGGGCCCAAGGCTTCTTCCTAAGGGCCACCACCCTTTGGGCCAGGGGCAGGGCCTGGAAGAAGAGCTCCTTGTGCAAAAGCAACAGGTTTCCCCCGGTGAAGACCCCTTCCCTAAGCCGGGCGTAGGTGCGCCGGGTATGGGGAAAACGGGCCTCCACCGCCCCTTTGGGCACGATGGGGTAAACCAGGGCGGCTTCCGGGGCCTTTTCCAGCACGAAGCGCACCGCCTCCGGGCTCAGGTGGGGAATGTCCGCGGTGGCCACCAGGACCCGGCCCTCCGCGTGCCCCAGGGCCGCCTCCAGATTGCCAAGCAGACTCCCGGTGTCGGGCAGGGTAAGGCGGGGGGAGGGGGCTAGGCCTGGGTTCTCCCCCACGTAGATGGCGGAAAGCCCTGCCTCCTGCAGGGCGGAAAGCACCCACTCCGCCATGGGCCGGCCCCGATAGGGCACCAGGGCCTTGCTCCGCACCCCGTACTTGCGGGCCCAAGCCTCCTCACCGCCTCCCAAGACGATGGCCTCCACCTCCCTATGCTAACGGCTTATCCTTTGGGCATGGTCCGCTGGTCGGCGCCTTTAGGCCTTTTTCTCCTTTGGGCCCTCACCCTCTACGCCTATCCCCATCTGCCATCCTCCATCCCCGCCCACGGGAACGCCCAAGGGGAGGTCACCCGGTACGGAAGCCGCCTCGAGGTCCTCCTCCTACCCCTCGTGGTTACCCTTCTCCTCTACCCCCTCCTGGCCCTAGCCCCCAGGTCCTTGGGGAAACCACCTGCCATCTGGGCGTGGCTGGAGGCCGCCACCGTCTGGAGCTTCACCCTCCTGCAAGGCATCCTTCTCTACGCCGCTTGGGCCCAGGCCCAGGGGATACCCTTCCCCCTGGGAAGGGCTCTTTTTGTAGGGGTAGGCCTGGTCTTCCTGGTCCTAGGCCTCCTCCTCCCTCACCTTCCCCCTAATCCCGTGGCCGGGGTCCGCACCCCCTGGACCCTGGCGGACCTCGAGGTCTGGCGGAAAACCCAGCGGAGGGCCGGCCTTGTCCTTACCCTCCTGGGCTGCTGGGCCTGGGTAGTGGCCCTTCTGGGGGGTGAGGGACCCTGGCTTTGGGCCTGGCTTCTCGCCCTGGTCCTAGGGGGCCTTTACCTGGCCCTCTTTTCCTACCGGGCCTGGAAGAAGCCCCTCTAGAAGGCTTCCCGCCGCGGAAACCCACGGCGGGAAACCCCCCCTTGGCGGTGGCCCTCAGAGGGGTCTAAGGGTAAACCGCAGCACCTGGTTTCCGCTGACCTGCACCGTCTCCACCAGGGTGCGGTACCCAGGGGCCACCAGGGTGAGCTCGTGCTGGCCAAAGGGCGCCTCGAGGCGCAGGTAGCCTCCCTTGGCCACCCCCACCTCCTCCCCGTTCAAGAAGACCCGGGCCTCCACGTTCAGGTAAAGCTCCAACACCGCCCGCACCGGGAGGAGCTCCACATAAAGCCTCACGGACTCCCCGGGGCGCACCTCCACCTGGGCCCGGTACTCCCCGTAGCCGGGGGCCAGGACCCGCACCTCATGGAGACCGGCCTCCAGGCTTACCCTCAAGGGCGCCCGGCCCATGAGGCGGCCATCCACATAGACCTCGGCCCCCTCGGGCCTGGCCTCCAGGTAAAGCTCCCCGGTGCGGATGGGCCTAAGGCTGGCGGAAACCCGGGTCTCCCGGCCCCGCTCCACCCGCACCGTGGCCCGGTAGGGCTCGTAACCGGGGGCCCTAAACTCCACCTGGTAGGTCCCCTCGTCCAGGACCAGGCGCAAGGGGGTGCGGCCCCGCAAGGCGCCGTTCACGTAGGCCTCGGCCCCCGTGGGGTTGGACTCCAGGAAGAGGGTCCCGGTGCGGGAAACGGGGTTAAGGCGCACGTCCAGCCGGGTGGTCTCCCCCCTTCGCACCTGGACCGCGACCCGGTAGGTCTCATAGCCGGCCAGCCTAAGCTCCACCTGGTAGCGGCCTTCGGGCAGGCTTAGGGAAAGGGGGGTACGGCCCCGGAGGGCCCCCTCCACGTACACCTCGGCCCCCGAGGGAGTGGAGGAGATGACCAGGGTTCCCTGCCTGGGCTCGGGCACCAGCTGGGCGAAGACCTGCACCCGCTCCCCCGGCTTCGGGTTCACCGTCACCCGGTAGGGCTGGTAGCCGGCAAGCCGGAGCTCCACCTCCTGCCGGCCGGGGTTCACCTGGAGGGTGAGGGGGGTGCGCCCAGAAAGCCGGCCATTGAGGTAGACCTCGGCGCCGGTGGGCCTGGAGTCCACCACCAAGGTGGCCAGGGCCGGGCTAGGTGGGGGAGCCGTCACCCGGCCCACGTAGTAGCGGGCCACGTCCGTGACCCAGTCCTTGGGGGGAAGGGGCTCCACCACAATGGAAAGCGCCCGGGCCAGGCCTTCCGCCCCTTGTACCCGCAGCCGGTTGGCCTCCACATCCAGGATCTCCCCCAAGGAGAGGGGGCGCTTGCTGGCCACGGCCAGGATGCGGTCCTCCCCTTCCGGGCCGGTCACCGTGTAGCGGTAGCGGGCCCCTTCCGGGGGAAAGCGCCGGGTCTCCCCCGCCCGGAGGAAGTTGTCCCGCTCAAAGGCGTTGGGCAGGATGGGGTCAATCCTGCCATCGGCGTTGATGTTGAAAAGGTAGACATAGGCATCCTGGTTCACGTTCACGTAGATGAAGATGGGCTCACCGATCTGATAAACGCTCGTGCCCCGCTTTCCTGGGTCCTTGTCCACCCAAACCCTTACCTGAAGGTCGGTGGGCACCGGGTTCACGAGGATGCCCTGGGGGCTTATCTGCTGGGCCAAGGCCGCCCCCAAACCCAAAATGGCCAAAAGCAGTTTCCGCATAGCCCTCACCTCCGCCCTCAGGCTAAAGCCTCCCTGTGAAAATCCTGAGGGAAAAAGGCCAAGGCCCCTTAAGACTCGGCGTAGGCCCCTAAGGTGCGGAAGCGGCGGTAACGGTCTTGGTAGAGTTCCTCCGGGGAAAGCCCCTTGAGCTCCTCGAGGGTCCTTAGGAGGGCTTCCTTGATGTTCTGGATGGCCTTCAAGGGATCCTTGTGGGCCCCGCCCTCGGGCTCGGGAACGATGGCGTCCACCACCTTCTGGGCCAGAAGGTCCGTGGGCGTGAGCCTCAGGGCCTCGGCGGCCTTGGGAGCCTCCTTGGCCTCCCGCCAGAGGATGGCCGCGCAGGACTCGGGACTAATCACCGAGTACCAGGCGTTTTCCATGATGAGGACCCGGTTGGCCACCCCGATGGCCAAGGCCCCCCCGCTTCCCCCCTCCCCCAGGATGAGGGCGATGGCGGGAACCCTCAGGCGGCTCATGCGCTGGATGCTCTGGGCGATGACCCAGGCCTGGCCCCGCTCCTCCGCGGAAACCCCCGGGTAGGCCCCCGGGGTGTCAATGAAGGAGATGAAGGGATAGCCGAAGCGGTCCGCCAGGTCCATGAGGCGCATGGCCTTGCGGTACCCCTCGGGATGGGGCATGCCGAAGTTGCGCTGCAGGTTCTCCTTGGTGTCCCGCCCTTTTTGGTGGCCCACCACCACCACCTTCTGCCCCTCCAGGTAGGCCAGCCCCCCCACGATGGCGGGATCGTCGGCGAAGGCCCGGTCCCCATGGAGTTCCAAAAAGTCCTGGAAGGCCTTCTCCAGGACGTCCAAGGTGGTGGGGCGGCCCGGGGCCCGGGCCAGCTGCACCCTCTGCCAGGCGGTGAGGTGGCCATAGACCTCCTGCTTGAGCCGGGCCAGGCGTTCTTCCAGGAGACGGATCTCCGCCTCGAGGTCCACCCCCGTGGTGCGGGCCGTCTCCTTCAGCTCGGCGATGCGTTTTTCCAGCTCTAGGATGGGCTTTTCAAACTCCAGTGCCATAGGAAACCCCGGGGTGCAGGTGGCGGAGGACCTGGACCACCTCCGCCTTCAGCCTCCTGCGGTCCGTGACCCGGTCCACCATGCCGTGCTTCAGCAAGAACTCCGAGCGCTGGAAGCCCTCGGGGAGCTCCTGGCGGATGGTCTGGCGGATAACCCTGGGCCCGGCAAAGCCGATCAAGGCCCCAGGCTCGGCGAAGATCACGTCAGCCAAGGCGGCGAAGCTGGCGGTAACCCCCCCGGTGGTGGGATCCGTGAGGATGGACACGTAGGGAAGCCGCCTTTCCCAAAGGCGGTCCAGGCTCATCACCGTCTTGGCCATCTGCATGAGGGAAAGGGCCGCCTCCTGCATCCTGGCCCCCCCCGAGGCCGCCACGATCACCAGGGCCCGGCCCTCCGCCGCCGCCCGCTCCGCCCCCCGGGCGATCTCCTCCCCCACCACGCTCCCCATGGAGCCACCGGCAAAGGCGTAGTCCATGACCATGAGGACCGCAGGCACCCCGCCGATGGCGCAGGTGCCCCCCAGGATGGCGTCGGGGCGGCCGGTTTCCTCTTGGTAAGCCTTAAGCCTTTCCCGGTAGGGTTTGGTGTCCACGAAACCCAAGGGGTCCAAGGGCTTAAGCCGGGTGATCTCCTGGAAGGTGCCGGCATCGGCCAGCATCTCCACCCGCTCGGGAGCGGGCACCCGGTGGTGGTGGCCGCACTTGGGGCAGACGTACAGGTTCTCCTTAAACTCCTTCTTATAGAGCTGGGCCCCACAGGCCTCGCACTTGGTCCAAAGCTCGGGGACGTCCCGGTTCTCCCCGCTGGGCCTTTTCCTTCGGAAAAGCCGCTCTAGGGCCACGCTACGCCTCCTTGGGGGCTTCCAGGGCCCTGGTCTCCCCCGCCAGGCTCTGGCCGATGAAGACCGCCCCCGCTTCCACATCCAAGGCCTGGGCCCGAATGGTGCCGGTGAAGCGGGCCGTCTTGGAAAGGCTGACCTTGGTGGCCACCAAGTCGGCCTTGACCTCCCCGTGGATCTGGACGCTTCCTGCCTCCACCCTCTCCCCCTCCACCCGGCCCGTGCGGCCCACCTCCAACTCCCCTTCCACGTAGACCGAGCCCTTGACCAGGCCGTCGATGCGCACCTGGCCCTTGGCCTTCAGGTCCCCCAGGACCTCGGTGTCGGGCCCCAGGTAGGTGAGGGCCCCCGTCTGCCTCCTCCCCAGCATCCGCCCCATTTTAACGGGAGGCCCAAAGGGGGTCTAGGTAGGGCCTGGGGTCCAAGGGGGTGCCGTAGCGGTAGACGCTGTAGTGGAGGTGGGGGCCGGTGGAGCGGCCCGTGGAGCCCACGTACCCCAGGACCTGCCCCCTTTCCACCCTCTGCCCGGGGTGCACCGCCAAGCGGGAAAGGTGGCCATAGAGGGTCTGGTACCCCTCCGCATGGTCCAGGAGGACGGCAAGGCCATAGGCCCCCATCCAGCCCACCTGGGCCACCACCCCGCTTCCCGTGGCGTAGACGGGAGCCCCATAGGGAGCGGCGAAGTCCAGGCCGTCGTGGAACTCGTACCCCGGGCCGAAGGGGTTTTTGCGCATGCCGAAAAAGGAGGTGACCCCCTCGTGCCCCCGTAGGGGCAGGCCCCGGGGAAGGCTTCGCTCCACCTCCAGGGTCCTTTCCAGAGCTGGGACCACCTCCTTAAGCTGGTTTTTAAGGTCCAGGATCTCCGCTCGCACCTCCGCCCAGCCCGCCAGGGACTCCTCGGCCACGGCCCCACCCCCCTGGCCCCCTTCCTGGTAGCGCACGGGAAGGGCGTTCAAGGGGGAAAGCCCCGCCCGGCGGCGGAGCTCTTCTATGGCCTTCTTGATCTCCTCCAGCTCCTTTTTGGTGCGTTTGGCCTCCTCCGAGAGGGCCCCGTTTTTGGCCCGCTCCGCCTCGAGGGCCAGGGAAAGCCTCCGGGCCTCCTGGGAAAGGGCCTGGAGGCGGACCTCCAGGGTTTGGGCCTCCCGGCTCCTATGCCAGAGGTAGAGGTTGGCCCCGGTCCAAAGGGTTAGGAGGGCCAGGAAGAGGGCCACGGCCCACCCCGGCAGGACCACCGCCCGGCTTCCCCCGCCGCTTCGGGCCAGGAACAGGGTATAGCGCACGGGCCTTTTCCAGCGTCGCTTCATCCGGCAAGAGTATACCCTACCCCCTCGCCCCTAAGGGCAAGGCCACTGGTTGAGGCCAATGGGTTGGCCCTTAGGGCAAAGCGTCCAAGACCAGGGGCAGGGGGTTGGCCTCCAGGCCCAGGCGGAAGGCCTCCCTTAGATGGGCCAGGGCCTCCTCCAGGCCCCGGCCATGGTGGTAGACCAGGGCTAGGGCCTCCCCCCTTGCCACCCGGTCCCCGGGCTTTTTCAGGAGATGGACCCCCACCCCGGGGTCGATGGCCTCGCCCTTTTTCCTTCGCCCACCCCCCAGGGCCAAGACCGCCAGGCCCACCCGGTAGGCGTCCACCTCCTGCACCACTCCCTCCCCTTCCGCCAAAAGGGGCAACTCCTCCCCTAGGGGCAGCAGGGTGAAGTCCTCCACCACCCTGGCCTCCCCCCCTTGGGCCTCGAGGAAGGCCCGGAACTTCTCCAGGGCCTCCCCGCTTTCCCAGGCCCTCCGGGCCAGGCCCGGGTCCAACCCTTCCAGCCCCAAGGCCTCCTCCGCAAGGCGCAAGGCCACGGCCACCAGATCCTCAGGCCCCTTCCCCTTTAGGGTCTCTATGGCCTCCCGCACCTCAATGGCATTCCCCACCGCCCGGCCCAAGGGGGCCTCCATGCTGGTGAGAAGGGCCCGCACCCTGCGGCCCGCCCCCTGGCCGATCTCCACCATGGTCTTGGCGAGAAGCCGGGCCTCCTCCAGGGTCTTCATGAAGGCTCCCTTGCCCACCTTCACGTCCAACACGATGCTCCTGGCCCCAGCCGCCAGCTTCTTGCTCATGATGGAGCTGGCGATCAAGGGGATGCTCTCCACGGTGGCGGTCACGTCCCTTAGGGCGTAAAGCTTTCCGTCCAAGGGGGCCAGGTCCGGGCTTTGGGCGGCGATGACCAGGCCGATGCGCTGGGCCCTATCCAGAAACTCCTCCTCCGTCATCTCCCCCCGCCAGCCCGGCACCGACTCCAGCTTGTCAATGGTCCCCCCCGTGTGGGCCAGGCCCCGGCCCGACATCTTGGCGAAGGTGCAGCCCGCCGCCGCCAGGATGGGCCCCACCACCAGGCTCACCTTGTCCCCCACCCCCCCGGAGGAGTGCTTGTCCACGGGGTGGGGCAGGTGGGAAAGGTCCAAAACCTTTCCGGAATAGGCCATGGTTTCCGTAAGCCAAAGGGTTTCCTCCCGGTCCAGGCCCCTTAAGAAGGCCGCCATGAGCCAGGCGGAGACCTGGTAGTCCGCCACCTCTTCCTTCAGGTAGCCGAGGAGGAAGGCCTCGAGGTCCTGGCGCCTATGCCTAAGGCCCTCCCGCTTCTCGCGGATAAACGCCACCGGGTTCATGCCCCCATGCTACGCCAGGGCCGCGGCCGGGCGGTACCGCCTTGGCATCGGGGAGTTAGGGCACCTCTTCCCTTCGGAGGTTTCCCAATCCCGCCTGGGGTATGGCCGGGACGTCTAGCTTCCCCTTTTCTAGGGGAAACTGAGCCCTCCCAGGGGTGGACATTCCCTGGGCCCTGGGGTGATAATCTAGTTGATGGATAGGGGAAAGCCCAAAGGAGCGGAGCCAAAAAGCCGGGTGCTGAGCTTGGACCCCCGGGACCGCCCCCTTTATACCCTCCGGGAAGCCGCCCGTTACCTAGGCATCCCCGTAGCCACCCTTCGCACCTGGGTGCGTGGGAGAAGCTACACCACGGCCCAAGGGGCAAGGTGGTCTGAACCCCTGATAACCCCTCCAGAAGAAGGCCACCTGCTCTCCTTCCACAACCTGGTAGAAGCCAATGTGCTCGCCGCACTAAGGGAAGAGTTTGGTGTCTCTATGGCCAAAATCCGACGCATGGTGAAGTACGCCATGGAGCACCTTGGGGTAGCCCGCCCCTTGCTGCTTGACCTGAAAGCTGGCCTTGGCGACATCTTTGTTAGGGATCCTCAAGGATTGCTGTCGCTGAGTCGTTCCGGCCAACTAGCCTTGGAGAAAATCCTAGAGAGCTACCTGGCTAGGGTGCACCGGGATGCAAGGGGAAGGCCGCTTCGTTTCCACCCTCCCGTAGCTGACCAAATACGCAGCGACCGGATCGTGCTGGATCCGCAAGTAGCCTTTGGCGCGCCCACCGTGAAAGGTATCCGAACCCGCATCATTGCGCTTCGGTATGATTCCGGTGAAACCCCCACGTCCCTAGCTGAAGACTACGGCATCAGTGTAGAAGACGTGAAGGAAGCGATCCTTTTCGAGGGCAGGGCTGCGTGAGTCCCACCTACTTCTGTGACCGGAATCTTGGCCGCAAGTTCCCCTTACGCCTTCGCCAACTAGGGCTAACCGTAGAACTCCACGATGACCATTTCTCCCAAGAGGAACGGGACGAAATATGGATTCCCCAGGTGAGCCGGAAACAATGGATCATCCTAACGCTGGACGAGAGGATACGCTTCAATAAAACAGAAAAGGAAGTGCTCCTAGCCTACAGGGCCAGGGTAATCCTCTTACCCAACCCCAAGCAGCAAATGCCAGGCTGGCTTGTTCAGGTAGCCCAAGAGTTCGCAAATGCCCAAGCCCGGATCACACGGTTCATAAATAGAACCCCCCCGCCCTTTGTAGCCCGATTCCGGATCACAGAGAAGAAAGGTAAAAAACGCTATCACCTAAAATGCCTTGACCTCTAGCGTTCAGTACGCCTGCCCCGTGGCCTTGGTGAGGAGAAGCCTGAACTCGTGGGGGCTGGTGGCGGCGGAAAGGGCGTCCTCCAGGGAGATGAGCCCCTGGGTGTAGAGCTCCACCAGGTGCTGGTCAAAGGTGTGCATCCCGTGGATGGAGCCCTCCATCATGGCCTCCTTGATCTGGGGGGTCTTGTCCTCATCCTTGATGAGCTCCCGCACGTAAGGGGTGGCGATGAGAACCTCCAGGGCCAGCACCCTCCCCTTCCCGTCCGCCCGGGGTAAAAGCCTCTGGGAAAGGATGCCCAGAAGGGACTCGGCAAGGAGAATGCGCACCTGCTGGTGCTCATGAAGCGGGAAAAACTCGATGATGCGGTTGATGGTCCTCGCCGCATCCAGGGTGTGGAGGGTGGAGAGCACCAGGTGCCCGGTCTGGGCCGCCATGAGGGCAGCCTCCACCGTTTCCTTGTCCCGCATCTCCCCAATCAGGATCACGTCGGGGTCCTGGCGCATGGCGTACTTTACCCCGGAGTAGAAGCTATCCGTGTCCAGCCCCACCTCCCGCTGCACCACCAGGCTCTTCTTGTGCTTGTGCAGGAACTCTATGGGGTCCTCAATGGTGACGATGTTCTTGGCGTAGTGCAGGTTGATATGGTCAATGAGGGCCGCCAGGGTGGTGCTTTTGCCGCTTCCTGTGGGCCCGGTGACCAGGATGAGCCCCCGCTCCTTGGCGGCGAGCCCCTCCATCACCTCCCGGGGCAGGCCCAAGGCCTCAAAGCTGGGAATCACCTCGGCCACCACCCGCATCACCAAGCCGAAGCTTCCCCGCTGCCTCAGGAGGTTGCAACGGAAGCGGGCCACCCCCGGGATGGTGTAGGCGAAGTCCAGCTCCTTGCGGTACTCCACCTCCTCCCACTGCTCCGGGGTAAGGAGGGCTTTGGCGATGGCCTCCGTGTCCTTGGGGGTTAGGGGCCGGTTGCCAAAGGGCTTCAGCTTCCCATCCACCCGGATCACGGGCGGGGCCCCCGCCTGCAGGTGGATGTCCGAGGCCCGGGCCTGGACCATGGCCTTGAGCATCTCCAAGAGGCTTTGCCTACCCTCCTGGGGGAAAGCTTCGCTCATGGGTAGACCTCCAGGTTATCGATCAGGCGCACCTCGGGAAAGCGGCCCGCCACGATCCCCCTGGCCCCGGGCACAAAGCGGGAAAGGGGAAGGAGGGTTTCCGGGTGCACGATGGCCAGATAGTCCGGGCGGAACTCGGGCACCTCCTTGAGCACCTCCTCCCCTTTTTCCAAGGCCTCGGCCACGCCTTTTCCCCCCAAGGCCGCCTCCCGCATGGCCCAAAGGGCCCGGTAAAGCACCGTGGCCTCCTTGCGCCTTTCCGGGGACAGGTAGACGTTGCGGCTGGAAAGGGCCAGCCCATCCTCCTCCCGCACCGTGGGCACCCCCACCACCTCCAGGGGAAAGCCCAGGTCCCGCACCATCTTGCGGATCAGCAAAAGCTGCTGGTAGTCCTTCTCCCCAAAATAGGCCCGGCTTGGCCCCACCAGGAGGAAGAGCCTAGCCACCACCGTGGCCACCCCTTGGAAGTGCCCAGGGCGCACCTCCCCCTCCCATAGGGCGGTGAGGGGACCCGCCACGGTGATGCGGCTGGAAAACCCCGCGGGATACATCTCCTCCACGCTGGGGGCGAAGAGGAGATCCACCCCCGCCTCCTCGAGCAGGGCCCGGTCCCGCTCCAGGTCCCGGGGGTAACGGTGGTAGTCCTCCCCGGGGCCAAACTGCAAGGGGTTGACGAAGATGGAAACCACCACCAAGGGGTTTTCCTTGCGGGCCCGCTCCACCAAGGCCAGGTGCCCCCGGTGGAGATACCCCATGGTGGGAACAAAGCCTATCCCCTCCCGAGGAAGGGCCTGCCGGAGCTCGGCCACGGTGTGCGCCACCTTCACGGGCTTAAGTATACTTTCCCCGTGGGCAAGAAGAAGCGTGAGGAAAAGCTCAAGAAAAAGGCCCTGAAGGAATGGGAGGAGAGGCGGCCCAAAACCTTCCGCGAAGCCCTTAGGTATTTCCCCGGAATCTTCTTCCGCACCACCTTGGTGGTGATGGCGGCCACCCTCCTCATCCTGCTCACCGCATCCCTGGGCCTCACCTGGGCCCAAAGCATGTGGTTCCAGATCCTGGTCTATCTGGGGTTTTACCTTCTCTTTCAGCGCTTCATCATGGGGCCCTTGGCCCCGCCACGGCTGAAATAGGAAGGATAGCCGGAACCAGCCGCGGGCCCAACCTCCTGGGGGTGGCCCTTTTTCCCAAGGCCCCGTGGCGGCGTGGGGGCCACCAAGGGGGAAGCCCTTTTACGGGGAACGCCCCTGCCTGGTCATGGAGGCCCTTTCCCCCGCCACGGAGGCCCAGGACCGGAGGGAGAGGATGCGGGCCTACCTGGGCTTGGTCAGGCCTAGCCCATCCCCAACCCCCAAAGCAAGGGGCTTGCAGGGTACATCCGCGAGGAAATGGGCTATAGCCCTAAGGCCTACCCCGGCGGCCAGGTGCCCTGCCTGGGTATACCCCTAGGCCTGGAAGCCCTCTACTCGGCCCTGGACTAGGCCCAGGGCCTTAACCCTTAAATCCTCTCGGCGTCCGCCCAGAAGCCCTCGAGGTCGTAGTACTCCCGGGCCTCGGGGGTCATGAGGTGGACCACCACCTCCCCGTAGTCCAGCACCACCCAGCGGGGGCTCTGCCCCTCCGTGGGCCGGGGCCGAAGC
>NZ_CALLUR010000035.1:0-6469 GCF_938010445.1 uncultured Thermus sp. | reverse complement strand
AGGACGTCCATGGGCCCCCTTAGAAGAAGGGTATCCCGGCCAGGTAGGGCATGCTTAAGGGCCTCCTGCAGGGTCCTAAAGCCCGGCTTCACCGGCACGTCCCCGTCCACGGCCACGATCACCTTGGCGAACATCATCTGGCCTAGGCCCAGCATCCCATAGGCCACCTTGTAGGCCTGGCCGGGGTACTCCTTGCGCAGGGCCACGTTCACCCAGTTGTGGGCCACCCCCTCGGGGGGCATGTGGTAGTCCACCACCTCGGGGAGCACCAAGCGCAAGGGGGGTAGGAAAAGCCGCTCGGAGGCCTCTATGAGGTAGGCATCCTCCATGGGGGGCATCCCCACGATGGTGGCGGGGTAGATGGCCCTCCTGCGGTGGGTGATGGCGGTCACGTGAAAACGGGGGTAAAGGTCCACGGGGGTGTAAAAGCCGGTGTGGTCGCCAAAGGGGCCTTCCTCCACCAGGGGTTCCTCCGGGTCAATGTAGCCCTCCAGGACAAACTCCGCCTCGGCAGGCACCGGCAGGTCCACGGTGATGCCCCGGGCCAGCTCCACTGGGGCTCCCCGCAGAAAGCCCGCCAGGTGGAACTCGCTCACCCCGGGCAAGGGAGGCAAGGGGGCGGTGGCGGCATAGGTGAGGATGGGATCCCCTCCCAAGGCCACGGCCACCTCCAGCTTTTTCCCCAGTTTCCTGGCCTTCTCCAGGTGGCGGCGGCCCACCTTGTGGAGCTGCCAGTGCATGGCGGTGCTCTTCCCGTCCAGGACCTGCATCCGGTACATGCCCACGTTGAGCTCCCCGGTCTCCGGGTCCTTGGTGATCACCAGGGGCAGGGTGAGGAAAGGCCCCCCGTCCAAGGGCCAGCACTTGAGGATGGGAAGGCGGGAAAGGTCCACCGCCTCCCCCTTCAGGACCACTTCCTGGACCGGAGCCCTTCGCACCCACCTGGGGAAAAACCCTTTGAGGAGGGGGAGCTTGGGAAGCAGGCCCAACAGGGCGGAAAGCCCCCCCTTGCCCGGCTTAAGGGCCAGCAAGGCTTCCACCTTGGCCGCAAGCTGGTCCAGGTCCTCCACCCCCAAGGCCAAGGCGGTGCGCTCCCGGGTGCCAAAGAGGCCGATGGCCACGGGGAAGTCCTTACCCACCACCCTTTCAAAAAGAAGGGCTGGTCCCCCCGCCTTCACCATGCGATCCGCGATCTCGGTGATCTCCAGCTCGCTGGAAACGGGTACCCTGATGCGCTTAAGCTCCCCCCTCTTTTCCAGGGCCAGGAGGTAGGCCTCGAGGTTCCTAAACACCCCCAAGCTTACCCAAAGGGGAAGGGCCGTGAGGATTGCCGCCTACACTTCCAGCACCAGGTGCTCTATCCGGTGGGACCTTGGGGTGCCGTGGACCAGGATGGCCTCGAGCCTCACTGGGAGATCGTCCCGGCCCAAAAGGTGGTGGGCGCTTTTCAGCAGGCGCTCCACCTTCCTCGGGGTAATGGCCTCCAAAGGGGCTCCAAACGCCCCCGAGCTACGTTGCTTCACCTCCACCACCACGTACACCCCGTCCTTCTCCATGAAGAGGTCCACCTCGCCAAAGGGGGTGCGGCGGTTGCGCCCAAGAAGCCGGTACCCCCGTTCAAGAAGATAGGAAAGCGCCACGTCCTCGGCCCAACCTCCCCTCATCTACCCCCTCCAGATGGGGTTTCCTTCCGTACCGGCGCGAGGCCAAAACGGCTTCAAGGCGTCCACTCCTGAAAGAGCTCCCCGTCCAGGTAAAGCCGAAAGAGGACCTTCCCCACCACCTGGTAGGTGCCCGTAACCCGTAAGCCCTCCTGCCCTTCCCCCTCGTAGACCAGGTGCTCCCCCCGGTCGTCTACAAACACCAGGCGCACCTGGCGCCCCTCCGCCTCCGGGGGGAGGTTTAGGTCTAGGGAGATGGTGCGCACCTCGGGCTCCTTAGGGGGTGGGGGGTTCAAGGCCCCCACCCGCACCTCTCCCCTCACCGCCACCCTTAGGCGCACCCCGCTTCCCGGGAGCATGGGGGTACCGGGGGCAGGGTCTTGGGCTAGGACCGTACCCGGAGGTGCCCCAGCGGGCACTTCCTCCATCTGCACCTGGAGGCCCATGGCGTTCAGGAGGAAAAGGGCCTCCTTTTGGTCCAAGCCCGTGAGCTGGGGCAGGGGCACGGTGGGACCCAGGGAAGCCCCTCGGGAGACCAGAAGGCGCACCGTGGCCCCAGGGGGCAAGGGGGTGCCAGGAGGCGGATCGCTGGCCAGCACCGTACCCAAGGGCTCGGGGCTTTCCACCTGGGCCACCCCAGCCAGGCGGTACCCCAGCTCGGAAAGCCGGGCCTCGGCCTCCTCCTGGCGAAGCCCCTTCAGCTCGGGCAAGGGATTCAGCCGGGCCTGGTTAAGGGTAAGGCGCACGGTGCGCCCGGCCCTAAGGCGGGTTCCCGGTGGGGGCTCCTGGGCCAGCACCACCTCCTTGGGCTTGGTGGGGTCGTTACCCTCTTCCACCTCCAGCCTAAGCCCCGTATCCTTCAGGAGGAGAAAGGCCTCCCGGGCGGTTTTGCCCACCAGGTCCGGCACGGCGTACTCCGGGGGGTTGAAGTAGCGGTAAACCCCTTGGGAAAAAAGCCATAGCCCCAGGAGGAAGAGGAGAAGGCCCGGGGCCACCCCCAGAAGAAAGCCAGGCCGAAGGCGGGAAGCGGACCGGGCCAAGGCCCGCCGGGCAGGCCCTAGGGGCCAGGGGGATAGGTAGGCCACCCCTTCCTCGGCCATGGCCAGGTGCTCCGGGCCGAATCCCAAGGGAGCCAGGGCCTCGAGGGCAGCCCGGGGCGGCGCTTTCCGGGCCAAGGGACGCTCGGGGAAAAAGGCGTAGTAGCGCCCAGGCTTGGCGGAAACCACCGCCTCCACAAGCCCAAGCTCCTCTAAGCGTTTGATGGCCGCCCGGTACCGGTAAAAGCGCTCCTTGTCCTCGGGGGTGCGCACTTGGAAGAGGAAAACCACCCCGCCCTCCACCCGATAAAGGACGATCCCCTCCCTTTCCTCGAGGGTTTCCAGCACCGGGTAGCGGTCGTCCAGAAGCATGCGTGCCCGATTATACTCCCCCAAGAGAACCCCCAAACCCCTATACTCTAGGTGGTATGTGGGACGTTCTCGTGGTGGGTGGTGGTCCCTCTGGTCTTTCCGCGGCCCTTTTCCTGGCCCGGGCCGGGCTTAAAGTCTTGGTGTTGGACGGCGGGCACTCCAAGATCCGGCAGGTGAGCCGGGTGCCCAACTACCCGGGCCTTTTGGATGAGCCCTCTGGGGAAGATCTGTTGGAAAGGCTAAAGGAGCACGCCCGCCGCTACGGGGCCGAGATCCGCAAAGGGGTGGTCAAAGGGGTGCGGGACCTGGGAGGGGTCTTTGAGGTGGAGACCGAGGAGGGCGTGGTGGAAGCCGAACGGCTTCTTCTTTGCACCCATAAGGACCCCACCCTGCCCTCCCTCCTAGGCCTAACCCGAAAGGGCGTCTACATTGACACCGACGAGATGGGGCGCACCAGCTACCCCCGGGTCTACGCCGCTGGGGTGGCCCGGGGCAAGGTGCCGGGGCATGCCATCGTGAGCGCAGGGGACGGGGCCTATGTGGCCGTGCACCTCATCTCCGACCTGCGGGGAGAACCCTACAAGGACCACGCCACCTAAAACCGAGGCGCCACCCCCAAGATGGCCTCCAGGAAAGGGCCTTCCCGGGGCCGTCTCATACCGGCCTACCCGCCATCATAAAGCTGGCCGTCATGCCCCCATCCACCACCAGGATGGCCCCGGTGATGAAGCTGGCCTTCTCCGAGGCCAGGAAGAGCACCGCCTCCGCCACCTCTTCCGGCTGGCCCAACCTTCTTAGGGCATGCAGGTCCTCCCAGTCCCTTTGGGTCTTCTCTGGGTCCTCGGAAAGGGCGATGGCCTCCAGCACCGCTTCCGTGGCG
Organism: uncultured Thermus sp.; assembly: GCF_938010445.1. Lineage (NCBI taxonomy): Bacteria > Thermotogati > Deinococcota > Deinococci > Thermales > Thermaceae > Thermus > uncultured Thermus sp. The sequence goes on along the minus strand of NZ_CALLUR010000035.1, from coordinate 2,519 downwards.
ATGGCCCCCGGGGCCACGGCGTTCACCCGGATGCCCAGAGGGGCCAGGTCCAAGGCCAAGGACCGGGTGAGGTTGACCAGCCCCCCCTTGGAAGCGTTATAAGCGGCGTTTTCCTGCTCGGCGAAGAGCCCCTGGACGCTGGCCACGTTCACGATGGCCCCCCTACCCACCTTGGCCATCTCCTTGGCCGCCAGGGCGGAAAGGTGCATGGGGGCGGTGAGGTTGACCTCCAACACCTTTCGCCACTGGGGAAGCTTCACGGTAAGGGCCGATCCCGGGGCGCCCGTGGCGGCGTTATTCACCAACACGTCCACCCGCCCCAAGGCCCGGGCCGCCTCCTCCACGAAACGCACCCGGTCCCTCTCCTCGGCCAGATCCGCCTGCACGAAAAAGCCCCCCACCTCCTCCGCCACCTCCCGCCCCTCAGGCCGTAAGTCGCAAAGGGCCACCAAAGCCCCCTCCCGGGCAAAGGCCCGCACAATGGCCCGGCCTATGCCCCGGGCAGCTCCTGTTACCAAAACCCCCTTCCCCTCAAAAAGCCCCATGCCCCTAGCTTACGAGGCCCGGGTCCAGGGCCTCAGCCACCCTTTCCTTGGGCAGGCTCCCCTGCACCACCTCCTTCCCCCCGCCCTTGGCCCCCAAGGCTTTGAGCCTTTCCAAAACCGCCTGCCGACCTGGGCCAAGGGTGGCAAAGCGCCCTTCGGAGGAGAGGAGCAAAAAGGTCTTGTGGCTCCAGGAGAGGAGTTTCTTGGCCAGGTCTCCCAAAACGGCAGCGGGCACCAGGAGCACCCCCTCGGCCAAGGCCCGGGGCAGGAGAGCCTCCACCAAGGCCTCTTTAAGCTCCAGGTTCTCCCCCTTTAGGGCATAAAGCTCCTCTTGAAGCTTGCGCACGGGCTTCTCCAGCTCCAAGGGGCTGGTGGAGAAGGAAAGGGCCAGGCGGGAAAGGAGGGCGTGCTTGGCGTGGTAGTCCTCCAAGGCCTCCCAGCCGGCCATAAAGTAGACCCGGCTTCCCCCTTTGTACCGCTCCCACTTCAGGATCTTGATGGGCCCCGCCTGGGCGCTGGTCCTAAGGTGGGTACCCCCACAGGCCGCCAGGTCAAAATCCCCGATCCTAACCAGGCGCACCCTGCCCTGCACCTTGGGCGGCCGCCTTAAGGGGTAGTGGCCCAGTTCCTCCTGGGAAACCCAAAAGGCTTCTATGGGGTAGTCGGCGTACACGGCGAAGTTAGCCAGGGCCTCGGCCTCTTGGACCTTGGCGTCTTGGGCTTCCTCCTCGAGGTCCACCGTAGAGACAGGGCTGTCCAGGCTCACGGCCACCGTGTGATATCCCCCGGCCCGCAAAAGGGCCTGGGAGAGGATGTGCTGGGCGGTGTGGCGCTGCATGTGACGAAAGCGCCTATGCCAGTCAATCTCCCCCTCCACCTCCACCCCCTCGGGGATGGGAGCCGCCATGCGGTGCACCACCTCCCCAAAGGCCTTGGCCTCCTCAAAAACGTGCTCCACCCGCACCTCGCCAAAATCCCCCCTCAAGACCCCCGTATCCGCAGGCTGCCCCCCGGACTCGGGGTAAAAAAGGGTCTCGGAAAGCACGGCATAATGGCCCTTCGCGTCGCTCCAAGCCCGTACCACCCGGGCCCGAAAGCGGGTGGCGTAGCTATCCTCCTGGTAAAGCCTCATGCCCTCTAGAATAAAGAGGATGGTGCCCCTGGACTGGGAGGAGTGGCCAAGATGGCGGGCCCAGGCCCAGCCCACCCTGGCCTCTTCAAGAAAGAACGTGGAGGAAGGGGAATACGCCTCTAGAGGCCCCTCGCGGGGGCTAGGGGGGCCCGCCTTGGGACACCTCATCCAGGCACCGAAGGAAGCGAGGCGCACCCTAGAGGCTCCTTCCCTTCCCGCCCGCTATCCCGACGCCTATCCTGAGGGAAGCCCTTACGAGTACCCCACACGGGCCCGGGCTGGAGAGGCCCTAAGGGCGGCCAAGAGGGTCCTGACATGGGAGGAGGAGGAGGTTTGGAATGAGCTCAAAAGGCGGATGGCCGCCTGGGAAGCCCTGGGAGAGGCCCGGGTTTACCTCTTGGGCTCGGTGGCCCGGGGAAGCTTCGGCACGGAAAGGGATATAGACCTGCTGGTGGTCTCCCCTAATCTGCCCAAGGACCCTCTGGAACGCTCCCTCCTTCTGCAAAGCCTGAACCTGGGCCGGGTGGAGACCAAAGGCCTAACCCTCGAGGAGTTTGCCAAGGAAAAGGCCAAGGGGGCCTTAGAGCCATGAAGGGGGAAAGGCTGGACAAGGTCCTCGCCCGCCTGGGCCTAGGAAGCCGCAAGGAAGTGGCCCGCTTGGTGCGAAGCGGCCAGGTGCAGGTGGGGGGCCGGGTGGTCCATGATCCTGCCTTTCCCGTACCCCCAGGGGCGCGGCTCGAGGTGAACGGCCAATCCCTGGCGCTGCGGCGCCATCACCATATCCTCTTGCATAAGCCGGCAGGGTACATCACCAGCCGCACGGAAGGCCCTTCGGTCTATGC
>NZ_CALLUR010000034.1:0-9998 GCF_938010445.1 uncultured Thermus sp. | reverse complement strand
TGTCCAGCGCAACCCCGTGGACGGGGATGTGGACCGTTTCACCAAGCAGGTGGTGACCACCACCTTACGGGTGCGGGATGGCCAGACGGTGGTCCTGGGAGGCCTTACTTCCCAGGAGAACACCCAGGTGCAACAGGGAGTTCCCCTCCTCATGGACATCCCCTTGATCGGCGAGCTCTTCAAGCAAAGGAGCCAGGAGACCACCGACCGGGAGCTTCTGGTGGTCATCACCGCCGACATCGTCAGGGAAACCGCAAGCCGCTAGCCTCCTTAGAGCGCCAGGGGAGTACGGGCCCAGGGGGTCCCTGTTCCCCTGGCCTCCCGTTCCTTCACACCACCTGGGCCTAGAGGACCTCTGTGAAACGGCTTTACCCGCGGGAGGGCATTGCAGAGGGGGTTATGGCCTTCCTTCCCAGGCGCATGACCCCTTGCGGCAGGAGCCAAAGGGAGACCCCGCCACCGCCTTCAACCGCATGGGGCCCTACCTCACCGCCCTGCCCCTCCTCACCTTCCTGCGGCAATCAGGGAAAGACTCCCCTACAATAGGCCCATGAGGTTTTTGACCGCAGGCGAGTCCCATGGCCCGGAGCTTCTGGCCATCATTGAGGGCCTACCCGCCGGCATCCCCCTTACCGAGGAGGACATCAACCCTTGGCTGGAGAGGAGGCAAAAGGGTTACGGACGGGGCAGGCGCATGGCCATAGAGACCGACCGGGTGGAGTTCCGGGCCGGCGTTCGGGCCGGGCGGACCACGGGAGCCCCCCTGGCCTTGGCCATCCGGAACGCCGACCACCGCAACTGGGTGGAGATCATGGACCCGGCCCCGGGGAACGAACCCCGCAAAAAGGCCCTCACCGCCGCCCGCCCAGGCCACGCCGACCTGTCTGGCGGCATCAAGTACGGCCACAAGGACCTAAGGGACGTGCTGGAGAGGGCCAGCGCCCGGGAGACCGCCATGCGGGTGGCCGTGGGGGCCGTGGCCCTAAAGCTCCTAGGCCTCCTAGGGGTGGAGGGGGTGGGGTACGTGCCGGGGATGGCGGGGGTCTGGAGCCAGGTGCCCTTTTCCTGGGAGCTCCTCCCCCGCATTGAGGAAAGCCCCTTGCGCATGACCGACCCCGAGGCCGAGGCCCAGGTGATCCGCCTCATAGACCAGGCCAAGGCGGAAGGGGACACCTTAGGCGGGGTGATTGAGGCCCGCTTCCGTGGCCTGGTACCCGGCCTAGGGAGCCACGTGCACTGGGACCGCAAGCTGGATGGCCGCCTGGCCCAGATGGCCCTTTCCATCCCCGCGGTAAAGGGGGTGGAGATCGGCCCCGCCTTCCAAAACGCCATGAAGCGGGGCTCGGAGGTGCACGATGCCATTTACTGGAGCCCCGAGCGGGGCTTTTACCGCCGGACCAACCGGGCGGGGGGCCTCGAGGGGGGCATGACCACGGGGGAAGAACTCATCCTCCGGGCCGCCCTCAAGCCCATCGCCACCCTGATGAAACCCCTGCCCACCGTGGACGTGGTGACCCACCAGCCCGCGGATGCCGCCAGGGAGCGCTCCGACGTCACCGCGGTGCCCGCGGCCAGCGTGATCCTCTGCGCCCTTTCCGCCATCGTGCTGGCCCAGGCCTACCTGGAAAAGTTTGGCGGGGATACCCTGGAGGAAATCCAGGAAAGGGTGGAGCGGTACAAGGCCCGGGTCCTGGCCTACTGATACCGCCCCACCGTGGCCCTGGCCTAGGGGGAACTTGCCAATGGCCCTACCCCCTCCGTCCCGGGTGGACCCGGGAGGACGGCCTGGCGAGATAGGATAAGTCAATGGCCCGTTTAGAAATCCCCCGCCCCGCCACCTTCATAAGCCTCACCGGCTTCATGGGGGTGGGGAAAAGCCGCATTGGCCGGGAGCTGGCCCGCACCCTCATGCTCCACTTCATTGACCTGGACCGTTACATTGAAAGGCGCACGGGAATCTCCATCCCCGATATCTTCCGCCACCTGGGGGAGGAGACCTTCCGAAAAATGGAACGGGAAGCGGTGGGGGAGCTTATGCAGAAGGAATACCTGGTCCTCTCCTTGGGCGGGGGAACCTTCATGGACCCGGAAAACCGCAAAAGGCTTCTCCAGAGGGGCCCGGTGGTGGCCCTATGGGCCAGCCCGGAAACCATCCTGGAAAGGGCTTCCCGCAAACCCGGGGAAAGGCCCCTTTTGCAGGTGGAAAACCCATTAGAAAGGATAAGGACCCTCCTCGAGGCCCGCACCCCCATCTACCGGGAGGCCCACATCCACGTTTCCACAGAGGGGCGGCGGGTGGAAGAGGTGGTGGCGGAAATCGTGGCGAAACTTTGGGAATATGCGAAGGCTAAGCGTGCGTGAACCGGTTGCCTACCCCATCCTGATTGGGGAAGGGGTTCTGGAGGAGATACCCCCCCTGGAAGGCCCCCTGGCCCTCCTCTACGACCGCCAGGTGGAAGGCTTCGCCCGGGAGTTGGCTGAGAGGCTCAGGGTGGAGCACCGTCTGGGTGTGGAAGGGGGGGAGGGTGCCAAAACCCTCGCCGTCTATGGCCAGGTGCTCTCCTTCCTGGCGCAAAGGGCCCTTCCCCGGAACACCACCTTGCTGGTGGTAGGGGGGGGCACCCTTACGGACCTGGGCGGCTTCGTGGCCGCCACCTACCTGCGGGGCATCCCCTACCTCTCCTTCCCCACCACCACCTTGAGCGTGGTGGACGCCAGCGTGGGGGGCAAGACGGGCATCAACCTCCCCGAAGGGAAGAACCTGGTGGGGGCCTTCCACTTTCCCCAAGGGGTGTATGCGGAGCTCAAAACCCTCACCACCCTTCCTCCTTTCACCTTCAAGGAGGGGCTGGTGGAGGCCTTCAAGCACGGGCTCATCTCCGGGGAGGAAGGGCTTTTACAGGTGGAAGACCTAGGCCCGGAAAGCCCCCGCCTCGAGGCCTACCTGGCCCAGGCGGTGGCGGTGAAGGTGGCCATCACCGAGCGGGACCCTTTGGAGAAGGGGGAAAGACGGCTCCTAAACCTGGGGCACACCCTGGGGCACGCCCTGGAGGCCTACACCCGCCACGCCCTGCCCCACGGGGCCGCGGTGGCCCATGGCCTCCTCTACGCCGCCCTTCTGGGCAGGCTCCTGGGGGGCGAGGACCTTACCCCCTTGGTCCTCCGCCTCCTCAGGTGGCTTAACCCCCCTCCCCTTCCCCCCGTTTCTTGGGAGGACCTCCTTCCCTACCTGCAAAGGGATAAGAAGAAGCGCTCCCAAAGCCTCCACTGGGTGGTGCCCCTGGCCCCGGGCCGGCTGGTGGTCCAACCCCTGCCCGAGGAAACCCTAAGGGAAGCCTTTGGCCTTTGGGGGGAGGTCCTTGAGGGCCTGGGTTTTTTCCAAGCACGTTAGCCCAATCGGGCGCGACATGAGGCCCGGGCCAAGCTCTCCAAGCCCCTATGGGTGGTGCGCCAGAGGGAAGGGCGGGTCGTCCTCCGTTACGGCCGCCCCTTGGCCCGCTTGGGGCCTGGGGGAAGGGGGTAAAACCGCCTGGGAGCAATGGATAGGGAAGCCTTCCACACCCCGTGCCTGAGGCGTTAACGAGCCTAAAGCCCCACCCCCACCGGACGAAGAACCCCCGCCTTAGCCTTGCCAAAGTCCAGGGGAAAACTCCCCACCTCGGTCTTGAGAACCACCAGGGCCAAGGGGATATCCTCCCCCTCCCAGGCCACCCCTTCCCCGGTGGCTAGGGCCAAGGCCCGGGGGTCCTCCGCAGACAGGGCCACCTCTGGAAGTCGGGGCCAAGGCAAGGTGGCGCCGAAGGCCAGGGCCAGGGCCTTGGCCGGGCGGAAGCGGCCCTTTTGTACCAGGCCCAGGTAAAGCCCGGGAGCCGGGGCCCTGATCCCCGCCAAGGAGGGTAGCTCCTCCGGCACCAGGTAAAGGTGGCCCGCACGCTCCCAGATGGGGCCTTCCAGGGCCAGCCCCACCTCCTCCAAGAAACCCCCCAGGGCCCTTCGGGCCTCCGGGCCCAGGGGGGGGATGCGCTCCTTAGGGGGCGTGCCCCAAGGGCCTTCCCCCTTGCGGAAACGGGCCAAGAAGTGGCCCTCGCCTTCCAAGCGGTGGGGCCAAAGCCGGGCGGTTTTCCTAAGCTCGGGGTTTCCGTCCCCCCACTCCGGCACCCCCGGGGCAAAGAGGGGATGGTAGCGGGCCTCCTCCAGGTGAAACCCGGGATGCTCCTTCAGGAAATGGGCCACCACCCCCTCGTTCTCCTCGGGGGCGAAGGTGCAGGTGGAGTAGACCAGCACCCCCCCTGGCCCAAGAAGCCTGGCCGCCTGGGCCAGAAGGGCCTTTTGCACCTCGGAAGCCCTCTTAGGGGCCCCAGGACCCCAGTGGCGGATGGCCTCTGGGTCCTTGCGGAACATGCCTTCGCCGGAACAAGGGGCATCCAGAAGGACCCGGTGGAAGTAGGCACCCAAGGCCTCGGCCAAGGCCTTGGGTGGGGCCTGGACCACGGCCGGCCCCGCCCCCCAGCGCTCCACGTTCTCCAAAAGGCCCCGGATCCTCTTGCCGTCCACCTCGTTGGCCAGAAGAAGGCCCTTTCCCCCCATGCGGGCCAAGAGGTGGGTGGTCTTCCCCCCGGGGGCCGCCGCCAGGTCCAAAACCCGCTCCCCAGGTTGAGGGTCCAATAGCACCCCCACCGCCTGGGCGCTGGGCTCTTGGATGTAGTAAAGCCCAGCGTAGAAGAAGGGATGGGGCCCCGGCCTGGCCTCCGGGGGATAGTAGAACCCCTCCGGGCACCAGGGGATGGGCCTTAGGGGCCAGGGGGCAATCCTTTTCCAGTCCCCAGGGGAAAGCTTCAGGGTGTTCACCCTAAGGCCATAGCTCCTTTCCCCCTCCGTAAGGGCTCTTAGGAAAAGGGGAAACTCCTCCCCTAAAAGGGCCGCCATGCGGGAGAGAAAGGCCTTGGGCAACACCCGCGTACCCTAGCACGAAAAGCCCCCCAGGCTCAAGGGCCCTTTCCGGCTACAATGCCCCTTGGGCACGATGGCCCCTGCGGGAAAAGGTAGGCACGGAAAGGAAAGGCGTCCCAACCATGATTCAAGCCATCGGCACCGATTTGGTGGAGATTGATAGGGTGCGGAAACTCCTCAAGCGACACGGGGAGAAGGCCCTAAGGAGGCTTTTCACCGAGGAGGAGCTACGCTATGCCCTGGGCCACCAAGACCCTGCTCCAAGCCTAGCGGCCCGCATTGCCGCCAAGGAGGCCTTCCAGAAATGCTGGCCCGAGGGCCTTTCCTGGAAGGAGGTCTGGGTGGGGATGGAGGGGAGGAAACCGGTTCTACGCTTTGCCCCACAGCTGCAAGCCCGCCTTCAAGCCCAGGGCCTAGTGCCCCACCTCTCCCTAAGCCACGAGAGGGGCTATGCCCTGGCGCTGGTGGTCCTGGAGGCTAGGGCACCAGGCGCAGGATAAGGGCATAGGTGTAATGTTCCCCTCTTCCCGCCGCCAAGGCTCCCCGGACCATATTCCAAAGGACCAGAACCAAGAGGGCCAAGGCCAAAGGAAAGGCTACCACTAGCCCCACCACGGTGATGGCCAGGAGGAAAAGGGCCAGGCCGTAAAGGGTGTAGCTGATCTGGCCGTTTAGGGATTCCTTGGCGTGGGCCTGAACAAAGGGGCTCTTGGGACCCCATAGGAGGATGGCCAAGGGCAAGAGGATCTGCCCTATGAGGATGAAATACCCCACCAAGGGGGCCAGGTGGGCCACCGCCGCCCAGGTGCGCTCTGGATCCGTCAAGGGGGTGGGTTGTTCCATGGGACTAGTCTACCCCGAACCCCCTCAGGCCACCTCCTCGGCCTCCTCCTCTCGGATGCGAATAGGCCCTTGCTTTTCAGGCCTGAGGCCCACCTTGTCCTGGTAAAAGGCCCGGATGGCCTCAAAATCCCGCCTCAGGTCCCCGCTGGGCCAGAGGTAGCCGCCAATCCCGATCTCCTTTTTGCGGAAGTCCACGTAGCCCAAGGCAATGGGAACCCCCGCCCTGAGGGCCATGTAGTAAAAACCCGAACGCCAATAGGGCGCCTTCCCCCGGGTGCCCTCAGGGGTGATGAGGATGGCGATTTCCTCTTCCTGCCGCAAGATCTCCGCCACGCCCTCCACCAGGTTGTTCCGGCGAGACCGATCCACCGGGATGCCGCCCAAGAGCCGCAAGAGCCAGCCCAAGGGGGGACGGAAAAGCTCCTTCTTCCCAAGCCAACGGGCACGGATGCCCAAGGCCCAAAGGGCGAGAAGCCCCACGGGAAAATCCCAGTTGGAGGTGTGGGGCGCACCGATCAACACATATTTCCTGCTGGGGGGCGGGGGCATGTGGTACCGCCACCCCAAGGCTTTGAGGACCAAGCCCGCAAGCTGCCGCATACTCCGGAAGTATACCCTTTGTGCTACACTGAGGGAAGGCGGGGTGGGGGCTTCCCCACCCCTATTTGCTGGGGTGAAGATGCATAAGGTGGTCATCGTAGGCCGGCCCAACGTGGGCAAATCCAGCCTCTTCAACCGCCTCCTGGGCAAAAGGAGTGCGGTGGTGGCCGATGTGCCCGGGGTTACCCGCGACCTCAAGGAGGGCGTGGTGGAAAGCGACCAGGGCCGCTTCCTCCTGGTGGACACCGGAGGGCTATGGTCGGGGGACCGCTGGGAGAAGAAGATCCAGGAAAAGGTGGACCAGGCGCTAGAGGACGCCGAGGTGGTCCTCTTTGCCGTGGACGGCCGCTCGGAGCTCACCCAGGCGGACTACGAGGTGGCGGAGTACCTGCGCAAAAAGGGTAAGCCCGTGGTCCTGGTGGCCACCAAGGTGGACGACCCCAAGCACGAGCTTTACCTGGGCCCCCTTTACGCCTTGGGCTTTGGCGATCCCATCCCCACCTCCAGCGAGCACAATAGGGGCCTCGAGGAGCTCCTCGAGGCCATCTGGGCCAGGCTTCCCGTTAGGCACATGGAGTCGGAACCGGAGGTGGCGGGCATCCGGCTCGCCATCGTGGGCCGGCCCAATGCCGGGAAAAGCAGCCTTCTCAACGCCATCCTAGGGGAAGAGCGGGTCATCGTCTCCGAGGAACCCGGCACCACCCGGGACGCCATTGACGTCCACTTCACCTTCCGCGGCCAACCCTTCATCCTGGTGGACACCGCCGGCATCCGCAAGCGCCCGGAAACCCTGGTGGAGGAGCTGGCCATCCGGAGAAGCCTTAAGGCCATAGAGGAGGCCGACGTGGTCCTTTTGGTCCTAGACCCCTTCCAGGTGGGGGACCGGGAGCTCAAGCTGGCCAACCATGCCTGGGAAAAGGGCAAGCCCGTGCTTCTGGTCATCACCAAGTGGGACCTGGTGAGGAAGGAGGAGGCCCCCAAGGTGCGCCGGGAACTCAAGGAAAAGCTTGCCCATCTGGAGCATCTGCCCCGGGTGTACACCTCCGCCTTCACCAAGCAGAACCTGGAGAAGATCTTCAGCGAGGCGGTGCGCCTCTTTGGGCTCAACCACACCCGCATCCCCACCGCCGAGCTCAACCGTTGGCTTTCCGTCTGGACGGCCAAGGTGCAACTCCCCAACTTCAAGGGCAAACCCTTGAAAATCTTCTACGCCACCCAGCCCGAGGTGGCCCCACCCACCTTTGTCCTCTTTGTGAACCACCCCGAGTTCGTGACCCGGGCCTTTGAAAACTACCTGAGAAACCGCGTGGGTGAGGACCTGGGCCTGAAAGAGGTGCCCTTCCGCTTGGTCTTCCGCGGACGGAGGGAGGAGGGCTAAAGGCAGCCGGGGGTGGGGGCCGCCTCGAGGCCCGGGCCAGAAGGCCATCCGGCCCATCCAAGGTCCCACCGCGCCAAGCCGGCCAAGACCTCGGGGCTCCCACCCATAGGAGGAGCACCACCCCAGCCCGGCCTAAGGTGGCAGGATCAGCCAGAGGCCGAAGGATCGGGGCTATCCTGGGCCAAAAGCGCCCCTAAGCCCTCCACGGCTCCCATCCTCAAGGAGAGGTGGGCCAAGGGGGTAAGGGGGGTGGGTTCGGGGTTCACCTCAATCAGGTAAGCCCCGCCGGCGTAGGCAATGCGGCCCAGGGACGCGGCGGGCTCCACCTCGGCGCTGGTGCCCACCACCAAGGCCACATCCGCTTGGGAAAAGGCCCCTTGCGCCCTTTCCCAAGCCCCTTCCGGCAGAAACTCCCCAAACCAAACCACGTCGGGCCGGGCCCTATGGCTGCACAGGGGGCAGAAGGGAGGGGGGATAAAGGGGTCGGGAAGGGGAAAGCGGTGCCCGCAGGCCTCGCACCGGGCCCTTAGGATATTGCCGTGGAGCTCCACCAGGTTCCGGCTTCCCGCCAGGGCGTGGAGGCCGTCCACGTTCTGGGTCACCAGGAGAAAGTCCCCGCCCCGGGAGAGGACCTGCTCCTCGAGGCGCACTAGGGCCAGGTGGGCGGGGTTGGGCCTGGCCTCCCGCACCTTGGCGATGCGCCAGGCGTACCACTCCCAGACCTTTTGCGGGTTCCTGGCGTAGGCCTCCGGGGTGGCGTAGTCCAGGGGGTTGAACTCCTGCCAAAGCCCCTCGGCATCGCGGAAGGTGGGGATGCCCGAGGGCTTGGAGATGCCCGCCCCCGTCAGGACCGCTACCCTTTGGGCCTTCTTGAGCCTGGACTGGGCCTCCCGTAGCTCCATGGGGCCTTCCCCTCCAGGAGTATTCTAGAAGCCATGGCCACCACCTTGAGGCTCTTCACCCCCGAGGCCATGCGGGAAGCCGACGGGAAGGCGGTGGAAATGGGCTACCCCTCCCTCCTCCTCATGGAGTGGGCGGGGATGAAGGCGGCATGGGTCTACCGGAAGCTTTTTGGAAACCGGCCCGCCGTGGTCCTGGCCGGCAAAGGCAATAACGGCGGGGACGGTCTGGTCCTGGCCCGGCACCTCTTTTTGGGAGGGGTACCGGTGCGGGTCTATGCGGCGGAGGGCCAAGGGGGGGATGCCCTCTCCGCGCGGCAAGCCCTTCTGGCCCAGGGGCTAGAGATCCGCCCCCTCGAGGAGGCCCTCTGGAACCGGGAGGAGGTTCTGGTGGATGCCCTCTTCGGCACCGGGCTGAAAGGGCCCCTGGAAGGCTTCTATGGCGGCCTGGTGGACAGGATGAACGCCTCCGGGCTTCCCATCCTGGCCCTGGACCTGCCCTCGGGGCTTCCCTTCTTCCCCCATGTGCGGGCCACGGCCACCGTGGCCTTCGCCGCCTTCAAACCCCCCCATTTCCTCAAGCGCGAGGCCTGCGGGCAACTCTTCCTGGCGGATATCGGCCTACCTAGGTCCCTTTTGGCGCGGGAGGACCTGCCCGAGATCGCCACCCCCGAAACCCTCCTTCCCCTTCTGCCCAAACGCCCCCTCACCGCCCACAAGGGCAGCGTGGGCCGGGTGGGAGTCCTGGGGGGCTTTCGTGGCGAAGGCCTCCGCTACGCCGGGGCCCCGGTGCTGGCCGCCCTGGGGGCCTACCGCATGGGGGCGGGGCTGGTGCACCTGGTAGCCCCTGAGGGCCCACCCCTAGAGCCCCTCGAGGCGGTCTTCCACCCCGTGCCCACGCCTTCCCTCCCCTCCATGCGGGTGGAGGCCCTGGCCGTGGGCATGGGGGGCGGACCCTGGGGACGGGAATGGGCCTTGGCGGCCCTGGAGGCCCGGCTTCCCACGGTGCTGGACGCCGACGCCCTGCACCTGGAGGTCCTCGAGGCCTACCGCAAAACCGGTGTACCCACCGTCCTCACCCCCCACGCGGGGGAGGCGGGAAGGCTTCTCGGGGTGCCCCCGGAGGAGGTGGCCGAAGACCCCACAAGGGCCGCCCGGGCCCTGGCGGAGCGCACCGGGCTCACCCTGGTCCTCAAAGGGAACCCCACCGTGGTGGCCCAGGGAAGCCGGCTTTCCCTCAACCCCACCGGCAACCCCGCCCTGGCCACCGGGGGAACGGGGGATGTGCTCTCCGGGGCCATCGCCGCCCTCTTGGCGGCAGGCCTGGC
>NZ_CALLUR010000033.1:0-6312 GCF_938010445.1 uncultured Thermus sp. | reverse complement strand
GCACCCCCATAGAGGGTGTCCAGGCTCTTGGGGTAGCTGGAAACCAAGCGCCAGCGCACCTGAGGCGCCGCCTGGGCAAAAGCCCTATAGGAGAGGCTAGCCGCCAGGCCCACCCCCACCTTCTTGAGGAACTGCCTCCGTTTCATGCCTCCCTCCTTTTCGCTGTATGAGTATACAGGAAGGTACAGGCTAACCCTCGCCTGCCCCTCCGGGCTCCCTTCCCAAAAGCCGCTCCACCTGCGCCAGAAGGGCCTGGGATTCAAAGGGCTTGCCCAAAAAAGCCTGCGCCCCCGCCTCCAGGGCTTCCCGCCGGCTTTTCTCCGAAACGCTGGCGGAAAGGGCCAGAATGGGGGTGGGAAGGCCAAGCCGCCGCACCTCTCGGATCACCTCGAGGCCCGAAACCCCCGGCATCACCAGGTCGCAGACCAAAAGGTCAAAAGGCTGGGAAAGCTTCGCCACGGCAGCCTGGCCCGAAGCCGCCCACTCCACCTGGTGCCCCGCCCGTTCCAGGATGCGGCGCACCAGGTGGGCCACCAAGGGCTCGTCCTCAACCAGCAGGATGCGGGCCATATAGGGGTAGGATAACCCGAAAGAGGCTTCCCTTGCCCTCCTCGCTCTCCACCTCTATCCGCCCCCCGTGGGCCTCCACGATGTGCTTGGAGATGAAAAGGCCCAGCCCAGTCCCCGCCACCCCCCGGGTCTGGGCGTTTTTGGCCCGGACATAGCGTTGGAAAAGCTTGGGAATCTCTTCCTTGGGAATACCCGGGCCGGTGTCTTCCACCTCCACCACCAGGTCTCCCCCCATCTCCTTGGCCGCCAAACGCACCCGGCCTCCTGGAGGGGTGAACTTGAAGGCGTTGGAGAGAAGGTTCCCCACCACCTGGACCATCCGGTCGGGATCCGCCTCCAAAAGGGGCAGGTCCTGGAGTTCCACCGTAAAGGCCACCCCAGAAAGCCGGGCCACCCCCTGAAAACTCCGCGCCAAATCCAGCAACAAGGGCTTGAGATTGACCGGCCTTTTGGAAACCTCAAAGCGGCCCGCCTCGAGGCGACTGGTGTCCAGAAGGTTATCCACCATGGTCTTGAGGCGAAAGGAACTTTCCAGGATTAGGTCCACGGACTCCCTGGCCGCCGGGGAAAGCTCCTCCTCCCTTAAGAGCTCCGCCAAGCCCATGATCACCGCCAAGGGGGTCCTGAGCTCGTGGCTCACCGCGGCGATGAACTCCCCCTTAAGGCGATCCGCTTCCAACCTAGGCCTGAGGTCGTGTAGGTCCACCACAATGCCCCGTACCCGGGGATCCTCCAGGAGGTTCCGTCCCCAGGCCTCCATGGGGATTGGGGTACCGTCGGCATGCAGGACCCGGAACTCCCCCGTGCGCACCTGGTTGGGGGCGGAAAGAAGCTGGCGGAAAAGCCCCTCCGCCAGGGGCCGGTCTTCGGGATACACGAAATCCAGGCCGTGCACCATGCCCCTTTTGTACCCCTCGGGATCGTAGCCCAGCACATGGCGCACGCTGGCGCTCACAAAGCGGATGATCCCCTCCCGGTCCAGCACGTAGATAACATCCTGGGAGTGCTCCAAAAGGGCCTTGAGGCGCTCCTCCTCCAGCTCCAAAAGCTCTAAGAAGCGCGCCTTCTGCACGGACAGGGCCAGGAGGGTCCCCACCTGGGCCAGGCGGGCAAGAAGCCTTTCGGAAAAGCGCCGCTCCTTCCGGTACCCCACCAGCACCGCACCCCGAGCCTCCCCTGCCCCAAAGGGCACCACCAAGGCGCTTTTGAGCCCCAGGGCCTCGGCCAAGGCACAGTCCTCAGGGCCGAGGGTTTCTGCCCTGACGGGAGGAGACGCCCCTTCCTGCCCAACCACCACGTGATCCAGGGCCCTCCGCAGAAGGTTCGGCTGGGGGAGCTCCCCGGGAAGGGCGCAGGTGGCGTAGAGCACCTTGGGTACCCCCTCCACCTCGAGGAAAAAGAGCCCCTCATCGGCGGCAAAAAGGCCCCTGAGGCGCTCCACCACCCCTCGCCCCAAGGCGGCGAGATCCCGCTCCCGCAGGGCCTCCTGGGCCATGTCCACCAGGGCCTGGGTGAAGGCCACCTGGTCCCTGAGGGCCCGCTCCATGCGGGTGCGCTCGGTGATGTCGTGGAGGACCAGGATGCGCATTCCCTCCAACCTTTTCCCCCGCACGCTGAACGTGGCCCCCCCCAGGCCCACCTCCACCCGTCCCCCTTCCAAGGCCGGCTCCAGGCTTGCGGGAAGGTCTTCTAGGGCGATCTCACGGCCTAGACCCAGGGCCTCCCGGGCCCGGCTGTTGGCGTAGCCCTGGTCCCCAAAGAGCACCACCACCCCGTCGGGAAGCTCCTCCAAAATCTCCGAAAGCCGTTTCCTCTCCGCCGCCAGGGCCAAGGACAGCTGGGTCTTCTCCCGGTAGAGCTGGGAGTTCCTAAGGGCTACCCCTGCCACCCCTGCAAGAAGCTCCACATACCGGACCTCCTCCTCGCTCACCGCAGGCCCCCCGGGCCCGTGGTCCACCGCCACCGCGCCCAAGGGCTCATCCTCGGCCAAGATGGGAACAAAGGCCACCCGTGCCCCCACCTCGAGGGCCATATGGGGCGGAAGCTGGTCCCTGTCCACCAAAAGGGTCCTTCCCTCGCGCACCGCCCGTGCCAAAGGGTCCGAGGAAGCCCCAAGGGGAAGGCGGATGCGGCTACGGCCCTCCGTCCAGTAAAGGGCTTCCCCTTTAAGGGTCAAATACCCTTGCAAATAACCGCCCAAGCGGTCCGGCCCTTCCCCTTTGATCAAGGCCACGGTGACCCGGAAAAAGCCAAACCGCTCCGAGAGGGAACGGGCCAGGGTTTCCAGCACCGCGCTGGGCTCCAGGACCCGCCCCACCTCCCGGGCCAGGGTGGTCACGTGGGAAAGCGCCTCCACGTGGCGGGATAGCTGGGCAAAGGCTCGGTTGCGCTCCGCCAAGAGCTCACCGTTTTTGAGGGCCAAGGCGGTGAGCTGGGCCAGGAGGGGAAGGAGGGGTCTTAAGCCTTGGGGAACCCCTTCCAGACTGAGTACCCCCTTAGGGGTAAACCGGGCACAACTGGGGCACACCAGGACCCGGGTTTCCCGGCTCGCCCTGGGCCGTTCCGTACACCGAGCCTCGGGATCCGACCAGCAGTAGGCGGTTTCCTCCCCTACCACGGGCAAAAGCCACTCTTCGCCCCGCTTCACCGGCCCTTCGGCAAAAAAGGCCTCCTGTACAGGCCCCTTGGCATGTAGGGGAAGGGCGATGGAGGAAACCGTGTAATGCCGTCCCCGGCCCGAGGCCACCTCCCCCATAAGCTCCCGGGTTTCCCGGTGGTAGAGGAAAAGGGCCGCCCGCTCTACCCCTTCGTCGGTGGCCACCTCGAGGAGGTTGCGCAATATCTGTACAGGCTCCAAATCCTTTAATAGCGCCCGTTGAAAACGGCCAAGAATCTCCAACTGACCCACGGATCGCATCTAGCTCCAATGGTAGCATGGTGGCGGGGTTGCAAGGGGAGGGGGACAATCTTAGACTGGGTCAAAGAGTAGGGCCCCTGGCCCCTAGGGGAGGAAAGCCATGCCCATAGACTTTAGCCTCACCGAGGAACAACGGCAGCTTCAGGCCCTGGCCCGGCGCTTCGCCAAAGAGGTGATCCTGCCCGTGGCCCAGGAGTACGACGAGAAGGAGGAGGTGCCCTGGCCGGTCATAGAGAAGCTCCACGAGGTGGGCCTCCTGAACGCCATCATCCCCGAGGAATACGGAGGGATGGGCCTCAAGATGCTGGACGAGGTCATCGTGGGGGAGGAACTGGCCTACGCCTGCATGGGCATCTACACCATTCCCATGGCCAGCGACCTGGGGATCACCCCGGTGCTCCTCGCGGGAACCGAGGAGCAAAAGCGCCGTTTCCTAAAGCCGTTAACTGAGAAACCTGCCCTGGCCGCCTTTGCCCTCAGCGAACCCGGCAACGGCTCGGATGCCGCCGCCTTGAAGACCCGGGCGGTGCGCCAAGGGGATCACTACGTGTTAAACGGCACCAAGATGTGGATCAGCAACGGTGGGGAGGCCGAATGGGTGGTGGTCTTCGCTACCCTTAACCCGGAGCTTCGCCACAAGGGGGTGGTGGCCCTGGTGGTGGAGAAGGGCACCCCGGGGTTTAGCGCCGTGAAGATCCACGGGAAGATGGGGCAAAGGGCCTCGGGAACCTATGAGTTGGTGTTTGAGGATGTCAAAGTGCCCGTTCAGAATCGCCTGGGAGAGGAAGGCGAGGGGTTCAAAATCGCCATGAATACCCTCAACAAGACCCGCATCCCCGTGGCCGCGGGCAGCGTGGGCGTGGCCAGGCGAGCGCTGGACGAAGCCAAAAAGTACGCAAAAGAGCGGGAAGCCTTCGGCCAGCCCATCGCGAGCTTCCAGGCCATCCAGTTCAAGCTGGCGGATATGCTGATCGGTATTGAAACCGCTCGCATGTACACCTACTACGCCGCCTGGCTGGTGGACCGGGGTCTTCCCCATGCTCACGCCAGCGCCATCGCCAAGGCCTACGCCTCGGAGATCGCTTTTGAGGCCGCCAACCAGGCCATCCAGATCCACGGGGGTTACGGCTACGTGCGGGAGTTCCCCGTGGAAAAACTCCTGCGGGACGTGAAGCTCAACCAAATCTACGAGGGCACCAACGAGATCCAAAGGCTCATCATCGCCAGGCACATCCTGGCGGAATAGGAGGCGAGGATGAAGTTCATAGCGGTCATCAGACAGGTACCGGACGGGGAAAGCCGGCTCAGGATCCAGGAAAACCGGGTGGATCTCTCCTCCGCCACCCTCATCCTGGACCAGATGGACGAGTACGGGGTGGAGGAAGCCCTCCGCCTAAAGGAGAAGCACGGGGGCGAGGCCATCGTGGTGGGGTTTGGCCCGGAGCGTGCGGAGGAGGCCCTCCGCACCGCCTTGGCCATGGGCATGGACCGGGGGATCCACGTGGTCCATGAGGGCTACGCCGATCCCGTCACCGTGGCCGAGGCCTTAGCCCCTCTGATCCGGGAGGAATCCCCTACCCTGGTCCTGACCGGGGGGCAACAGGCGGACTGGGACAGCCAAGCCCTGGGTGCTGCCTTGGCCGAGGCCCTGGGGGTGCCGGTGGTCCCCTGGACCACCGCCATTGAGCTGGAAGGGGAAACCGCCCGGGCCAAGCACGACCTGGACGAAGGGGCCGAGTGGGTTCGGGTCAAGCTGCCGGCCGTTTTCACCACCCAGCAGGGTCTGAACGAACCCCGCTACCCCACCCTGCCCGGCATCATGAAGGCCAAGAGGAAGGAGATCAAAAAGGTGGCCTTCCAGGGGAATGGCCGGGTGGAGATCCTGGAGGAGACCATCCAGGAAAAGGCCCGGCTGCAGAGGATTCTTGACGGCAAGGACCCCGTGGCGGCAGCGGAGGAACTGGTACGGCTTCTGCATGAGGAGGCCAAGGTTATCTAAAGGAGGCAGGCATGATTCTGGTTGTCCTGGACCACGACGGCACCAAGCTGCGCAAGGGGAGCCTCGAGGCCCTGACCCGGGCCCGTCAGCTGGCCCAAGCCTTGGGGGAGAAGGTGGCGGGGGTGCTCCTTGCGGAAGCAGGAGCCCCTTTAGAAGAGGCCAGAGGGTACGTGGAAACCCTATACGTGGCGGAGCTCGGCCCCTACACCGCCGAGAAATGGGCGGCAGGGATTCTGGAAGCGGCCAAGGGGGGGGTGAAGGCCATCGTGGCCCCTTCCTCCAGGCAAAGCCGCGCCTACATGGGCCGGGTGGCCTACGCCTTGAAGGCCGGGCTTCTGGAGGACACCCTGGAGTCCTGGGCGGAAGGAGGCGAGGTCTACGCCATCCGCTACGCCTACCTGAACCGGGTGACCCAGAAGGTCAAAAGCCCGCCCCCAGTGGCCCTCACCGTCAAGCCCAACACCACCCCCTTGGCCGAACCCTTGGGCCAAGGGGGAGAGGTGGTGGCCCTCCAGGTACCCCCGGTGGCCACGGTGGAGGTATTGGAGAGGGTCCAGGAGGAGAAGAAGGGGGTATCCCTTACCGAAGCGGATGTGGTGGTCACGGGGGGCCGGGGCATGGGCAGCGCCGAGTCCTTTAAACCGGTGGAGGAGCTGGCGGCCCTCCTGGGCGGAGCCGTGGGGGCTACTCGGGCGGTGGTGGATGCCGGCTGGCGGCCCTATGGGGAGCAGGTGGGCCAGACGGGGAAAACCGTCCAACCTACCCTCTACATTGCCCTCGGGGTTTCCGGAGCGGTGCAGCACCTGGCGGGAATGAATAAGAGCAA
>NZ_CALLUR010000032.1:0-6822 GCF_938010445.1 uncultured Thermus sp. | reverse complement strand
GCGAAGGGGGAGGTGTCCAGGAGGACATAGAAGGCCCCGCTGGGACGCACCGCCTTTAGGCCCAGCGCCGAAAGGCCCTCGAGGAGAAGGTCCCGCCGCCTCCTATAGGCCTCCCGGGCCATCTCTATGAAGGCCCTGGAAGCCTCCTGGTTCGTGAGGGCCTCGAGGGTGGCCCACTGGGCGATGGTATCGGGGCTGGTGGTGGACTGGCTGGAGATGTCGGCCATGGCCTTGATGACCTCCTTGGGGCCACACGCGTAACCGATGCGCCAGCCGGTCATGGCAAAGGCCTTGGCCGCCCCGTTCACGGTGACGGTGTGCTCGGGGGCCACCTGAGCCGGGGAGAAGTGGGCCCCCTCGTAGATGAGGTGCTCGTAGATCTCATCGGAAACCAGGTAGAAGTCGTGTTCCACCGCCAGCTGGGCCAGGGCCCTTAGGACCTCCTCGGGGTAGACGGCCCCCGTGGGGTTGTTGGGGGAGTTCACCACCAGGGCCTTGGTGCGCCCGGTAATGGCCCTTTTCACCCGCTCAGGATCGGGCACGAAGCCCTCCTGGGGCAGGGTTTCCACCTCCACCGGCACCCCTCCCGCCAGGCGCACCATCTCTGGGTAGCTCACCCAGTAGGGGGCCAGGACGATGACCTCATCCCCAGGGTCCAGAATGGCCTGGAAGAGGTTGTAAAGGGCCTGCTTACCCCCCACGGTGACGATGGTCTCTTCCGGGGTGACCTGAAGGCCGTTCTCCTTGCGGAACTTCTCCGCCAAGGCCTCGCGCAGCTCCGGGATGCCCGCCGGGGGCGCGTACTTGGTCTTCCCCTGGGCTAAGGCCCGCCGGGCCGCCTCCTTCACGTGCTCCGGGGTGTCAAAGTCGGGCTCTCCTGCCGTCAGGGCCACCAGGTCCACCCCTTGGCGCCTAAGTTCCAGGGCCTTGGCGTTCACCGCCACCGTGGCCGAAGGCTTCATGCCCTTAACCCTCTGGGAAAGGCCGCGCATGGCCTAAGTATACGGGCCAGAAGGGGAAGACGGCAGGAGGCCGAGGAGGGGATGAGCCCGGGACGCCACGCCGGCCCCGTGGGTTCCAGGGGGTCTTGGTAAGGCATCAGGGCCCCTGCAAGGCTATCCGGGTCGTCCTCCTCCCGGTAGGCCTGGACCGCCCCTAGTCCGTTAGGCCCAAAGCCTCCCCCGTGGCCCCGACCTGGCGAAGGGGCCCCCGGGCCTTAACCCGGCCCTTGGACACCCCCATGGCCGGGCCACCAACCCCCCTGCAAGCCCCAGCGCCAACCGGTCCTATCCCGCGCCCACCGGGCTTAGGAGGGGCGCCTCCCCTCTGGCCATAGCCCTTCCCCCCACCACCCTAAGGCCCAGGGCCTCCACCCGGGCCTGGTAAAGGCTGGTCTCAGGTAGAAGCTCCCCATCGGCATGGGCCGGCACGGGCTGGGAAAACTCCACCGTCACCTCCCGGCCCGCAAAGGCCACCACCTGGGGATGGGAAAGGTGCCGACCCAACAGAAGCCGGGGCAGGATGAGGACCACCCCGGGCCGGGTGAAGGAACGGGCCAGGATCACCGAGAGCTGGCCATCCCGGGGATCGGCCATGGGGGCTATGGGAATCCCACCCCCGTAGGCGGGGCCGTTCATGGCCGCCACCAGGAGCAGGGGTCCTTGGTGCACCTCCTCCCCCTCCACCATCACCCGCCCTTCGGGAAGGCGGAGCTCCTTAAGCACCCCAAAGAGGGCGTAGAGGTAGCGGGGCATGCCCCGCAGGAAGGAGGGGGCGGTGAGGGCCCTCTTGGCCACCAAGGCGTCAAAGCCGATGCCCAGGGAGGCCCCAAAGGGCTCGCCGTTTACCCAACCGAGGTCTATGGCCTCCTCTTGGGCAAAGAGGGCCAGGTCCAAGGCCTCTTTCCAGGGAAGTCCCTTCAGGCCCAGCATGCGGGCGAAGTCGTTGCCGCTACCGATGGGCACCACCCCCAGGACCTTTTCCGCACCCGCAAGGCCCCGTAAAACCTCATGCACCGTGCCGTCCCCCCCCACGGCCACCACCCGCGCCCCCGGGGGAGCCGCCCGGGCCAGTTCCGTGGCGTGGCCCGGCCCCTCGGTGAGGAAGGCCTTGGCCCCCTTGGCCCGCGCGGAACTCAGAATGGCCCCGGAAAGCCTCCCCACCTTGCCCCGCCCCGCCGCCGGGTTCACGATGACCCACCTTTCCACCCCCGTATTCTAGACCCATGGGGCTCCTGGCCCATTTCCTCCGAGGTCCCCATCCCAAGACCACGCTGCTCCTCACCCGGGCCGGGCCGGTGGAAAACCCAAAACACCTCCTCCACAGCCATCCCGGCCTTCCCCTTGCGGAGCCGGGCAGGCAGGCCCTCCGCGCCCTGGCCAGGCTGGCCCAGGGCTACCCCGTGGCCTGGGTCTACGCCTCCGACAGCCTGGCGGAGGCCGAGGCAGCCGGGCTTCTGGCGGAAGCCCTGGGGGTGCCCTTCACCCTCCTTCCGGAACTCAGGGAGCGAAGCTGGGGGGAATGGGAAGGGCTGAGCTTCGCCGAGGTAAGGGAGCGGTATCCCCAGGAGGTGGCCGCCTGGCTGGAGGACGAGGCCGGCTTTGCCCCTCCGGGCGGGGAAAGCCTGAGGCAGGCCTGGGGAAGAGGGCAAAGGGCGGTAAGGGCCCTTCTTGGGCACCACCCAGGCCAGGCCCTCCTGGTGGTGGGGAACTGCACCCTGAACCGCGCCGCCCTAAGCCTGGCCTTGCCCTTTCCCCCAGAAGAGGGCCTCCGGGTGGAACAGGACTACGCCCGGCTTTCCGTGGTGGAGTTTTACGGGGAGGAGGGGGTGGTAAAGGCCTTGAACCTGGACGCTTGTCCCTAGCCTTTCCCCAGGGAAAGGGGAGTAAACTGGAGGCATGATCCGGCCCGTGGCCCGCCAGGACCTTCCCGGGCTCCTTAAGCTCCTCCGCTGGATGGACGAGAGCCCCAAGCGGGGGGTTCTGGCCCCGGAGGCTCGGGACCTCGAGGGCCTGGCCGAGGAACTGGAGGACGGCCTGGTCCTCCTGAGGGACGGGGAGGTGGCGGGGTACGTGGGGCTTTACGCCTTTTGGGATGGAGCGGCCCTCGAGGGGCCCCTGGCCTACCGGGGGGAGGACCTCTTACCCCTATTGCAGGCGGCAAAGAGGCGGGCGGAGGAGGTTGGGCTAGAGCGCCTCTACGCCTTCCCCCGGGAGGAGAACCGCACGGTGCGGGAAGCCCTGGAGCAGGCGGACTTCGGCCTTTTGCACCTCACCTACTTTTTCGTCAAGAACCCTGAGGGCCTGGACTACCCACCCCCCGAAGGGGTGGTCATCCGCCCAGGTTTTCCCGGTCCTGCCGTCTATCGGGAGCTTTACCGGGAAAGCGAGGAGGGCTGGGCCCTGCGCCTGAAGTGGACGGACGAGGAGCTTTGGGAACACTTCCAGGACCCCCAGGTCCACCTCCTGGTGGCCTACCAAGGGGAGAACCCCGTGGGCCTGGCCGAGGTGGAGCTGGAGGACCATGAGGCCAGCGTGGCCTATATCGGCGTGGTGCCCAAGGCCCGGGGCCAGGGCATCGGGCGGGCCCTCCTGGCCGAGGCGGCCCGACTGGCCAAGAGGAAGGGGGCCAACCTCCTACGGGTCCGGGCCCACGACCACGAAACCGGGGCCTTGGAGCTCTACCGCAACCTGGGGTTCAGCCTCGAGGAGGCGGTGGCCACCTACGCCAAGGAGCTTAGGGCCAGGCGGTAGGTCTCCGCATGGGCCTCCACGGTAAGCCGGGGGTCGCGGTTATACCCCCCGCCCATCACCACCACCAAGGGCACCCCCAAGGCCCTCGCCATGCGGAAAACCCGCTCGTCCCGCTTCCTTACCCCTTCCGGACTCAAGGCCAAGCGGCCAAACCGGTCTCCCCTCAACACGTCCACCCCAGCGTTGTAGAAGACCAGCTCCGGACGGAAGGCCTGGGCCCGTTCCAGGGCCTCCTCGAGGGCCTTTAGGTAGGCCTCATCCCCCACCCCGTCGGGAAGCCCCACGTCCAGGTCGCTCCGCTCCTTCCTCAAGGGGTAGTTCCGCTCCCCGTGCAGGGAAAGGGTGAAAACGGTGGGGTCTTCCTGGAAAAAGACCGCGGTGCCGTTGCCCTGGTGGGCGTCCAGGTCCACCACCAAAACCCGGCCCCCAAAACCCTCCCGCCTCAGCCAGGCCACGGCCACCGCCACATCGTTGAAGAGGCTATACCCCTCGGCCCGGTCGGGGTAGGCGTGGTGGGTACCCCCGGAGAGGTTGAGGCCCAAGCCCCCTTCCAGGGCATCCATGGCCGCCGCCAGGGTTCCCCCCGCCGCATGCAGGGCCCGCTTCAGGAGGCTTGGGCTAAAGGGAAGGCCCAGGCGCAAGGACTCCTCCCGGGAAAGCCCCACGGTGAAAAGCCTCTCCAAGTATCCCGGATGGTGGGCCAAAAGGAGGGCCTCCCGGGGCACCTCCGGAGCCGGCAGGATGGGAAGGAGGCCCCTCAGGGCCTCCGCCACCCCCCGGTACTTGTAGAGGGGAAAGGGGTGGCCCTGGGGAAGGTCCACCCTTAGGTGAGCCGTGCTATAGGCCCGCACCCTTCCATCATGCCCCAAGCTGGCGGTAGGCTTCGTAGGCCGCCACCCCCACGGCCACCGCCAGGTTCAAGGAGCGCACCGGCCCCGGCATGGGGATGTGGACGTCGGGAAACCTCCCCAGCACCTCGGGGGGAAGCCCCCGGGTCTCAGGGCCAAAGAGGAGGTAGTCCTCCGGTTGGAAACGCACCTGGTAAAGGCTGGTCTTTCCCTTAGCGCTGAAGGCCCAAACCCGCACCCCTTGGGGCAGGCTTTCCCAAAAGGCCTCCCAGGAATCGTGGAGGCGGAGGTCCACATGGGGCCAGTAGTCCAGGCCCGCCCGCTTGAGCCGGGGGTCCTTTAGGCGAAACCCCAGGGGCCGGATCAGGTGCAAGGGCCAGCCCAAGGCGGCGGCGGTGCGGGCGATGTTCCCCGCATTCTGGGGGATTTCCGGCTGGTATAGGACCAGGTGGGGCATGGCTAGAGGCGCCGGTAGCGGGTGGCCGCCCCCCGGCCCACCCGCTCCACCTTACCTTCCCGGATGAGGCGGTTCAACAGGGCCAAGGCCGCCTTTGGGGAAAGCCCCAGCTCCTCCTCCAACTCCCGCCTGGAACAGGGCCTTTGCAAAAGGCGAAGCACCCGTTCCCCCAAGGGGTCCCGCCTCAGGAGGTGGTACCGCCCCCCTTCCTTGCGCAAAAGGCCCATGCGCTCCATGCGGGAAAGGACCTTACGGGCCGCTTCGGGAGGAAGCTGCAAGGCCCGGGAAAGCTCCTCCAAGGTGGCCTCCCCCACCCGGCGCAGGTGGCCCACGGCGATGAGGTGGTCCAGGCTGAAGCCGCCCAGGCGCTCCTGGGCCTCGGCCAGCTCCCGCACGAAGGCCTCGTCCAGCTCCGGGTTGTAGAGGACCAGGGTGAGGGCCTCGGGGAAAAGGCGGTACTCCGGGGGCTCCTTCCCGTACTTGAGGAGGAGGCGGTACATCTTGTCCACCCCGCTTCCCGCCCGCTCCACGTAGCCGAGCCGGTAAAGGGCCTCCGCCAGGCGGGGGTTTCGCCTTTTGGGGGGATGGCGGAGGATGTTTTCCGGGGTGATGCCGGGGGGGAAGCTTCCCGGGTTGGAAACCTCCAGGCGATCCGGGTAGTGGTGCACCTGAATGGCATCCGGGCTCTGCCAGTCCCGGTGCACCAGGGCGTTGAGGAGGGCCTCCCGGTAGACCTCTTGGTCAAAGTCCCAGACCTCGAGGCGGAACAGCCCCACCATCAGGTAACGCACCCGGTTCCGGGCCTGGATCAGGTCCCTAAGCCGCTCCAAAAGGGCGGGGATGGGGCGAAGCATATCCTCGCGGAAGGTGTACCCCTCCTCGCCCTCGTGGAAGTAGTAGCTCACCTCCGCCTGGGGAAGAAGCCGCCTTAAGGCCAAGGGGGTGCCCGCAAGAAGAAGCCCGGCCACCGTGGGCCTTTCCTCCCCCTCCACCCGCGCCAAAAGCCCCAGGGCAAAGAGAAGCTCCAAATCCGGCAAGGCCGCCAGGTTGCTCCCCCGCTCCTCCAGGATGCGCCTTAGGCGTAAGACCTCCACCGGGTCCAGGTCGGAAAGGCTGGCCGCCGGCAGGACCTGGGCGGTGAAGTCGGGCTCCGGCAAGGCTTGGCCCATCTTCAGCTCGGTGAGCCTCCGGCCGTCCCAAAAGGGCACCCTCCCCGCCCCCACGGCGATGGCCGCCGGGCTTTGGGGCACGTGCAGGGCCAGGACCCGGCCCAAGGGCCCCTCCACCACCTCCACGTAGGGCAGCAGAAGCCCCTGGGTGAGCTGGAACAGGGCATGGGTGATCTGCAAGGGGTGGATCTCCGAGGCCCCCACCACCCTTCCATCCCGGTCCACCCCCAGGAAAAGGGTTCCCCCCCGGTGGTTGGCCAGGCCCGCGGCGTAGCGGGCCAGCTCCTCCGGGGAAAGGTCCGGGGGCAGGAAAAGGGTACGCTCGTCCTGGCCTAGGGAAAGCCGATTTAGGAGTTCCTCCCACGTCACGGGCCTCAGTGTAAGGGTTGGCGGAGGGGATCGGAATGCCCTACGGCCTACCCCGCCCTCGGCACCTCCCCAGAGCAGGTGGGCCTTTTCACCCCCTTGGGGAAGGCATGGGCCGGGACGTGACCCAGCATGGCGAGGAAGCCCATGTGGAGGGCCAAGGGGCCACCCCCGTGCTCTCGGAGGCCGGCCCTCCCGCCCTTAAGCCCCTGGGGGTGAGGTATGAAGCT
>NZ_CALLUR010000031.1:0-10211 GCF_938010445.1 uncultured Thermus sp. | reverse complement strand
CCCGACTATACCCGGCTCCACAGGAGGCGCAAACTGTTCAGCGTCACCAATACTAAGGCCCCATTGTCTGCCAACACTGCAGCCCAAAGCCCTGTATACCCCAACAGGGTAGTGATGAGCACCAACCCCTTGAAGCCCAGCGCCAAAGCGAGGTTCTGCCTCACCACCCCCAAGGTCTTGCGGCTTAGGCGTATGGCCCTGGGCAGGGCCGTGAGGGAAAGAAGCCCCACATCGGCAGCCCTCAAAGCAGCCTCCGTTCCCTCCACCACCGCCAGCCCCACCGTGGCCCGGGCCAAAGCAGGGGTATCGTTCACCCCATCCCCCACCATGGCCACCCCACCCCTTTCCGCCAGTTCCTCCACCAACCGGAGTTTGTCCACGGGGGAAAGGCCGGCCTTCACCTCGTGGACCGAAAGCCCCAACTGGGCAACCGAGGCCAAAGCCGAGGCCTCTCGGTCCCCGGTCAAAAGGAAAGGCTTAAGCCCCAAAGAGCGAAGGCCCTTTATGGCCTCCCTAGCCTCGGGCCGGGGTTCATCCTGGAAAACCAAGAGGGCCAAGGGCTCACCTTCCCGCAGCAAAAGGGACAGGCTATACCCCTCCCAAGCCTCCACCTGCCGCCTTAGGTCCTGGGGAAGGTCCGCCACCTCGGGGCGTACCAAGCCCACCTCCTGCCCCCCAACCCGGGCAAAGGCCCCCAGGCCAGGTTGCGTGCGATGCCCCTCAGCGGGTAAGGCCATACCCTCCGCCTCCCGCACCGCTCGGGCCAGGGGATGCCCTGAGCCTTCGGCCACCGCCTTGGCCAAGGCCAAGGCCTCTTCCCGGGAGACCCCAAAGGGAACCACCTCCACCAGCTTGGGCCGCCCGAGGGTCAGGGTACCCGTCTTGTCCAGGGCCACAAAGGTTACCCTGCCCAACCGTTCCAAGGCGGCCCCCGTCTTGAAGAGAACCCCGCTCCGGGCCCCCCGGGCCACCCCGGCGGCGATCGCCGCCGGCACGGAAACCACCAAGGCACAGGGACAGGCGATGAGGAGGAGGGCCAAGGCCTTGTACACATGTCCTAGGAAATCCCCCTGGAAAAGGGGCAGGATGAAGGCCACCACACCGGCCAAGAAAAGCACCGCTGGCGTATAACGACGGCTAAAGGCGTCCACCACCCGCTCCACCTGGCTCTTCTTGGCCAAGGCCTCCTCGGCCATGCGCTCCATCTGGGCCAGGAAACCTTCCCTGGGCAGGCGCTCCACCCTTAGGACCAGGCTTCCCTCCACCAGGAGGCTACCCCCATAGACCCGGTCCCCTGTCCCCTTAGGCTGAGGCAAGGGTTCCCCCGTAAAAGCCGCCTCCTCCACAGCCCCTTCTCCCGCCAGCACCACCCCGTCGGCGGGGACCCGTTCCCCCGGGGGCACGCGCACCAGGTCCCCCACCTCAAGGGCGCTCAGGGGCACCTCCTCCAACCCGCCCTCCTTCAAGCGGTAGGCCCTCTGGGGAAGAAGCTCTCCCAAAGCAAAAAGGGCCTTTCTGGCCTGGGCCACGGAGTAGGCCTCCAGCACCTCCCCCACCAGAAAGAGGAAGACCACCAAGCCGGCCTCCGCCTCGGCGCCGATGAACAGAGCCCCCAAGGTGGCCACCGTGACCAAGGCCTGCATGCTGAAGGGGTTTTGCCGGAATAGGGCTGCCGCCCGACGGGCCAAGGGGAACACCCCCACCAAGGCGGCCAAAGCGTAGGCCCAGGTGGCCAAGGACGGTACAAAACGGGAACCCAAAAAGGCTCCAAGGAGAAGCCCTCCCGAAGCCAAGGCCCATGCCCAAGGCCCGGGAAGGCGGGGGTCCCAGGCCCCACTTTTCTTCTGTCCCCCGATTTCCGAGACCTGGGTTGGAACCAGGCGGTAACCCAAGGCGGCCACCGCCATCTCGGCTTCCTTCTCCGCCTGGGGAACCTCGAGGTGGAGATAGGCCTTCCCACTGGCAAAGCTCACCTCAGCCCGCACCACCCCGGGAACCCGGGAGAGGGCCTTCTCCACCTTCAAGGCGCAGTCGGCGCAGTCCATCCCTTCCACCTGGAACACGCGAACCCTGGGGGCCTCCATGCCCCCAGGGTAGCCTCGTTTGAGTGACTATTCAAGTATTCTCGGCCGCGTGCTCCAAAGCCCCATCCAGAAGCCGCTCCACATGCTCATCCGCCAGGCGGTAATAGACCTGCTTTCCCTCCCGGCGGAAGGCCACCAGCCTAGCCTGGCGTAGGAGCCTAAGCTGGTGGCTTACCGCAGAAACCGAAACCCCGGCCAAAAGGGCTAGGTCGCACACGCAAAGCTCCCCCGCCGCCCTCAAGGCCAAGAGAAGGCGCATCCGGGTGGGATCGGCCAAGGCCTTGAGGAGGAGAGCGGCTTCCTTAAGCACCGCCTCCTGCGGCAAGCCGGCACGGGCCTGGGCCACCCGCTCGGGGTGGATCTCGTAGACCCCGCAGACCGCCTTGGCCATGCCCTCACCAGCCCCGCTTGGCCAAGCGCTCCTCCTCCTTAAGCTGGTCTAGGTTGATGCCCACCATGGGCTCACCCAGGTCCTCGGAAACCTCGGCCAACACCTCGGGGTCGTTAAAGTGGGTCACCGCCCGCACGATGGCCCGGGCCCGCTTCCTGGGATCACCGGACTTGAAGATGCCGCTACCCACGAAAACCCCATCCATCCCCAGGTGCATCATCAAGGCGGCGTCGGCGGGGGTGGCGATGCCGCCAGCGGCAAAGTTCACCACCGGGAGGCGGCCATGCTCATGGACCCAGCGAACCAGCTCCAAGGGAGCCCCGATCTCCTTGGCGTAGGCCACCAGCTCGTCCTCCCTCAGGGATTGGACGTAGCGGATCTGTTTCCACATGGTGCGGGCGTGGCGCACCGCCTCCACCACGTTGCCCGTACCCGCCTCCCCCTTGGTGCGAATCATGGCCGCCCCTTCGGCGATCCGCCTCAGGGCCTCCCCCAGGTCCCGGGCCCCGTTCACAAAGGGCACCTTGAACTTCCACTTGTCAATGTGGTGCTCCTCGTCCGCAGGGGTAAGGACCTCGGACTCGTCAATGAAGTCCACCCCGATGGCCTCGAGGATCATGGCCTCCACGAAGTGGCCAATGCGCACCTTGGCCATCACGGGAATGGAAACCGCCGCCATGATCTCCTTGATCACCTTGGGGTCGGACATGCGGGCCACGCCCCCCTGGGCCCGGATGTCGGCGGGCACCCTCTCCAGGGCCATCACCGCCACCGCTCCCGCCTCCTCGGCGATCACCGCCTGCTCGGGGGTGGTCACGTCCATGATCACCCCACCCTTGAACATCTCGGCGAAGCCGGTCTTGATCTGGAAGGTTCCCTTCTCCATCCCGTCCTCCATCCTCCAGCTTACCGCCCAGAGGGTCAAGCCAAAAGAAGCCGGGGGCCCAAAGGCCCCCGGTCCGCTCACGTACGCCTAAGGGAGGTAGGCCAAGGGGTTACGGGCCACCCCGCCCACCCGTACCTCAAAGTGCAGGTGGGGACCCGTGGACCATCCCGTGGAGCCCACGTAGCCGATTACCTGCCCGGCCTCCACCCACTGGCCAGGCCGCACCGCGATGCGGGACATGTGGGCGTAAAGGGTTTCCACCCCCCCTCCATGGTCCAGCACCACGTGGAAACCATAGCCCATGGAGCTCCAACCCGCCACCTCAACCTGGCCCGCCTTGGCGGCCACGATGGGGGTACCATAGGGCGCTGCCAGATCAATCCCCGTGTGGTAGCGCTGGAAAGCCCCCCGCTGGCCAAAGTAGGTGGTGATGCGGAACCCCGAAAGGGGCCAGCGCATGCCCCCCTCCTGGTAGCTCACCCGGCGCACCTGGGGCTGTTGGGTCTGGGCGCGCCGCACCTCCCGTGTACGCTGCTGAGCCAAAGCCCGTTGCTGGGCCAAGGCCTGCTGCCGTCGCCTCTCCTCCGCTAGGCGCCTAAGCTCCTCCTGGCGGCGGCGTTCCGCCTCGAGGCGCGCCTTGCGCTCCTCCTCCTGCTTGGCCAAAAGGCGCTGGTAGGTGGTCTTGGCCTGGATACCGGGCAGGAGTACCAAATCGCCAGGGCGAAGCTCTGTGGGGTTCTCCACCCCATTGGCTCGGGCCACCTGCACCGGAGAAAGGCCAAAGCGGGCTGCTAGGTCCACCAAGGTTTCCCCCTCGGGCAAGGCCACCAGCAAGCCCTTGGCTTTTTTAGGAACGTACAAGACACCACCTGCTACCAAGCGATCCAAGCTCTCCAAAGAGGGATTGGCGGAAACCAGTTCCAGGATAGATATTCCAAACCGGCTAGCCACGCTTTGCAGGGTATCTCCCGGGCGAACGCGGTAGGTCTCCACTCCAGGAGGTATACGGGGAGGACGTTCCTTTTCGGCCGTCAGCGGGATAAGAATCCGCTGCCCAGGTTGCAAGCGGTCGCTTTGCAAGCCGGTGGACCACATGATGTGCTTGGGGTCTACCTCATAGCGGGCGGCGATCCCCGCCAAGGTATCCCCAGGCTTGACCACGTAGAGAACCCACCCCTTATTGGCCGCCCGGCCCACCTCCACCGTGTTCTCGGGAAGGGGAAAGGGGCTAAGAACAGGCAGCTTAGCGAAGGCCAAAGAGGAAACCAAAAGCCATAAACTTCCCCATATTCCCCGCAACGCTCACCTCCAAACGAACCTAACCCCAACCTCGGGGGGATTATACCAGGGGCAAGCGGGGCCAATGCAAGGGGCAAAGGACCCTGGGGGGCGGAAACCCCGCCCCCCAGGGAAGAATCCCGCCTAGCGGGCAGCCAAAGAAGCCAGAAACTCCTTGTTGTTCTTGGTGCGCGCCAAGCGGGCGAGGAGCATCTCCATGGCCTCCGCCGGATCCATGTCCGCCAAGACCTTGCGCAAAAGCCACATCTTGTGGACCACCTCCTCACCCAACAGGAGCTCCTCCCGACGGGTACCGGACTTCAGGATGTCTATGGCCGGGAAGATGCGGCGCTCCTCGAGGCGACGGGAAAGGTGGAGCTCCATGTTCCCCGTCCCCTTGAACTCCTCAAAGATCACATCGTCCATGCGGCTTCCCGTCTCCACCAAGGCGGTGGCCAGGATGGTGAGGCTACCCCCGCCCCGGATGTTGCGGGCTGCCCCCAGGAAACGCTTGGGGAAGTAGAGGGCCGCGGAGTCCAAACCGCCGGAAAGGGTGCGGCCCGTGGGCGGGGTCACCAGGTTGTTGGCCCGGGCTAGGCGGGTGATGGAATCCAGAAGGATCATCACGTGCCCCCCTTCCTCCACGATGCGCTTGGCCCTTTCGTGCACGAACTCCGCCACCCGGATGTGGTTCTGGGGCGGCTCGTCAAAGGTGCTGGCGATGACCTCGGCCCCCTGGACGCTTTCCCGGAAGTCCGTGACCTCCTCCGGCCGCTCGTCAATGAGGAGCACGATCACCCTGATGTCGGGCTCGTTCTTCAAGACGGCGTTGGCAATCTTCTTAAGCAGGGTGGTCTTACCCGCTTTGGGCGGGGCCACAATCAGCCCCCGCTGGCCCCGACCAATGGGGGCAAGAAGGTCTATGACCCGGGTGGAGAGCTCATCCGGGGTGGTTTCCAGCCGGATCTGCCGGTCGGGGAACTGGGGGATGAGCTCGTCAAAGCGGGGCCGGTTCCTGGCCGCTTCGGGGTCCAGGTCGTTCACCGCCTCCACCTTAAGGAGGGTGCCGTAGCGCTCGTTCTCCCGGGGCGGCCGTACCCGGCCCACGATGTAGTCCCCGCTTCTTAAGGCATACTGGCGAATGAGCCCGGCGGACACGATGGCGACCCTGGATTCCAGGTTGTACAGGTTTTCGGTAATGAAGCCATACCCATCCGGGCTGATCTCCAGGTACCCCTTGACCAGCTGCAAGCCCTCCCCCTGGGTCTGCCGTTCCAGGAGGGCCATGATGAGCTGGTCCTTCTTCATGCGCTTGTAGTTCTCGATCCCCGCCTCCTGGGCCAGGAGGTGCAACTCCGGCAGGATCTTGGCCGCAAGTTCCTGGTACGTCAGGGGCGCTTCTTGATGGATCTCCGCTTTTCTCCTCATGGCTTGACCTTCTCCCAATCCTCCATAAAGCGCTTAAGACCTATGTCCGTAAGCGGGTGCTTGAGCAGCTGTTTGAACACCCCGTAGGGCATGGTGGCGATGTCTGCCCCCAAAAGGGCGGCCTCCGTAACATGACGGGGGTGGCGGATGGAGGCGGCGATGACCCTCACCGGCAGGTTCTGCACCTGGATCAGCTCCACAATCTCCCGCAACAACTCTCCCCCATCCCAGGAGATATCGTCCACCCGCCCCAAAAAGGGGGAGACATAGCTTGCCCCTGCCCGGGCCGCCAGCAGAGCCTGGTTGGCGGAGAAGATCAGGGTCATATTAACCTTAACCCCTTCAGCGGCAAGCCGCTTGCAGGCCTTCAAACCCTCCTCGGTGGTGGGCAGCTTAACCACAATCTGGGGGTGGATGGCCGCAAGCCGCCGTCCTTCCGCCACCATGGCCTCCGCCTCCAAGGTGGTCACCTCTGCGGACACGGGCCCCTTCACCACCTCGCATATGGTCCGTAGGTGGGCGAACAAAACCTCCTCCGTCAGCTTGGCTCCGCGACCCGCATACTCCTTCGCCACCAGGGTGGGGTTGGTGGTCACCCCGGAGAGCACTCCCCAAGCAGCGATCTCCCGTATCTCCTCCAAGTTGGCGGTATCCAAGTACAGCTCCATGAGCACTCCTTTTGTCGGGAAGCGGACCGGCTTAGCTCGATTCTAGCAGACCCAACCGGGGCGTTGTCAAGGAAGGGGAAGGGCTGCTAGGATGGGCTTAGCCGCCAACGGGGGATTTTACCCCAGGAGGCGGTAGCTGTAAAGGCGAGGATGGGGAGAGTACCCCTTTCCAATAGCCCCAAGCGAGCCGGGGAGGGTGGAAGCCCGGTGGTGAGGAAAGGTGGGAAGATCACCCCGGAGCCGCGGGAGGAAAGGGGCTAAGGCCCTGAGTAATGCCCGCCGGGTGCGCCCGTAATCGCGCCAATGAGAGCCTGGAGGCTTCCTCCAGGAAGCGCGGTGGTACCGCGGAAGCCCTTGCGCTTTCGTCCGCGCCCAAAGGGCGCGGGCGTTTCTTTAAGGGAGGAAGGCATGTTCAAGGAGGTCGGCGAACCCAACTTTCCCAGGCTGGAGGAAGAGGTTCTGGAGTTTTGGAAGCGGGAGAGGATCTTTGAAAGAAGCGTGGAAAACCGCCAGGGGAGGCCCCGTTACACCATTTACGAAGGCCCCCCCACCGCCAACGGCATGCCCCACGTGGGCCACGCCCAAGCCCGCAGCTACAAGGACCTTTTCCCCCGCTACAAGACCATGCGGGGCTACTACGTGCCCCGCCGGGCCGGATGGGATACCCACGGCCTTCCGGTGGAGCTGGAGGTGGAGAAGAAGCTAGGCCTTAAAAACAAGCGGGAGATCGAGGCCTACGGCATTGAGCGCTTCAACCAAGCCTGCCGGGAGTCGGTCTTCACCTACGAGAAGGAATGGGAAGCCTTTACGGAGCGCATCGCCTACTGGGTGGATCTCAAGAACGCCTACGCCACCCTGCACCCCACCTATGTGGAAAGCATCTGGTGGAGCCTGAAGAACCTCTTTGACCGGGGGCTCCTTTACCGAGACCAGAAGGTGGTGCCCTACTGCCCCCGGTGTGGCACCCCCCTTTCCTCCCACGAGCTCTCCCTGGGCTACAAGGAGATCACCGACCCCTCGGTCTACGTGCGCCTGCCCCTTCGGGAACCGGGGAAGGTGGGGTTAGAAAGGGCCAGCCTCCTCATCTGGACCACCACCCCCTGGACCCTGCCCGGAAACGTGGCGGCGGCGGTCCACCCGGAGTTCACCTATGGGGCCTTTGCCGTGGGGGAGGAGGTGGTGATCCTGGAGGAAACCCTGGGGCGCCAGCTCCTGGGCGAGGAAACCCCTATGGTAAAGACCTTCACGGGAAGGGAACTGGAAGGCCTGGCCTATGAACCCCCCTACCCCCAGGTCTTGCCCAAGGGGTACTTCGTGGTCCTGGCGGAGTACGTGAGCCGGGAAGACGGCACGGGCATCGTCCACCAGGCCCCGGCCTTCGGCGCCGAGGACCTGGATACGGCCAGGGCCTACGGCCTCCCCCTCCTCAAGACGGTGGACGAGGAAGGGAAGCTCCTGGTGGAGCCCTTTAAGGGCCTCTTCTTCCGCGAGGCCAACCGGGCCATCCTAAAAGACCTCCGCTCCCGGGGCCTCCTCTTTAAGGAGGAAAGCTACCTCCACAGCTACCCCCACTGCTGGCGCTGCTCCACCCCCCTCATGTACTACGCCACGGAAACCTGGTTCATCCGCAATACCCTTTTCAAGGAGGAGCTCATCCGCAAGAACCAGGAGATCAACTGGGTCCCACCCCACATCAAGGAGGGGCGCTACGGGGAGTGGCTTCGGAACCTGGTGGACTGGGCCCTAAGCCGCAACCGCTACTGGGGCACACCCCTTCCCATCTGGGTCTGCGCCACCTGCGGGAAAGAGGAGGCCATCGGCAGTATCCAAGAGCTTAGGGAAAGGGCCACCCACCCCCTCCCCGAGCCCTTTGATCCCCACCGCCCCTACGTGGACGGGGTGGAGCTTGCGTGCACCTGCGGGGGCACCATGCGCCGGGTGCCCTATGTCATTGACGTCTGGTACGACTCCGGGGCCATGCCCTTCGCCTCCTTGCACTACCCCTTTGAAAACCAGCTGGAGTTCCAGGAGGCCTTCCCCGCGGACTTCATCGCGGAGGGCATTGACCAGACCCGGGGCTGGTTCAACTCCCTGCACCAGCTTGGGGTGATGCTCTTCGGCTCCATCGCCTTCAGGAACGTGATCTGCCACGGCCTCATCCTGGACGAGAAGGGACAGAAGATGAGCAAGTCCAAGGGGAATGTGGTGGACCCCTGGGACATCATCCGGGAGTTCGGGGCGGATGCCTTAAGGTGGTACATCTACATCTCCGCACCCCCGGAGGCCGACCGCCGCTTTGGGCCCAACCTGGTGCGGGAAACGGTGCGGGACTACTTCTTAACCCTGTGGAACGTGTATAGCTTCTTCGTGACCTACGCCAACCTGGACCGGCCGGACCTCAGGAACCCGCCTCCCGTGGAGAAACGGCCCGAGCTGGACCGCTGGCTCCTGGCGCGGCTTCAGGACCTGATCCAAAGGGTGACGGAGGCCCTCGAGGCCTACGACCCCACCCAAAGCAGCCGCGCCCTCCGGGACTTTGTGGTGGAGGACCTCTCCCAATGGTACGTGCGCCGGGGCCGGAGGCGCTACTGGAAAAACGAGGACCCCCTGGACCGCGAGTCCGCCTACGCCACCCTGTACCAGGCCCTGGTTACCGTCAGCCAGCTTTCCGCCCCCTTCACCCCCTTCCTGGCCGAGGTGCTTTGGCAGAACCTGGTGCGCCCGGTCCACCCTGAGGCCCCTCTTTCCGTGCACCTTTCCGACTGGCCGGAGGTGGACCCGAAGCTTCTGGACCAGGAGCTGGTGGCCAAGATGCGGGCGGTGCTCAGGGTGGTGGACCTGGCCCGTTCCGCCCGGGCCAAAAGCGGGGTCAAGACCCGCATCCCCTTACCCCTTCTTCTGGTCACCGCCCCTAGCCCCTGGGAACGGGAGGGCCTACGCCACTTCGCCTCCGAAATCGCCGAGGAGCTCAACGTGAAGGAGGTGCGGGTTTTGCAACCTGGGGAGGAAGTGCTCCGCTACCGGGTCCTGCCCAACCTGAAGCTGCTGGGCAAGAAGTACGGGAGGCTTCTCCCCAAAATCCGCGAGGCCCTGGAGAAGGAGGCCTCCAGGGTGGCCCA
Source organism: uncultured Thermus sp. (assembly GCF_938010445.1). Classification (NCBI taxonomy): domain Bacteria; kingdom Thermotogati; phylum Deinococcota; class Deinococci; order Thermales; family Thermaceae; genus Thermus; species uncultured Thermus sp. The sequence continues at coordinate 357 of NZ_CALLUR010000031.1, read as the reverse complement.
ACGGGTCCTCAAAGGGGAAAGGGTGCCCTTAACCCTGGAGGGCCAGGAGGTGGTCCTGGAGCCGGAAGAGGTGCTCCTCGAGGCCCAGGCCCCCGAGGGGTATGAGGCCCTGGAGAAGGAGGGATACGTGGCCGCCCTGGAGGTGCGGGTCACGGAGGAGCTGAAGCTTGAGGGGCTGGCCCGGGACCTGATCCGCCACCTGCAGCAAACCCGCAAGGAGATGGGCCTCAAGGTTTCCGACCGCATCCGGGTGGGCTACGAGGCGGAAGGCGCCTACCTGGAAGCCTTGAAAGGCCATGGCGGCTGGATCGCCGAGGAGGTTTTGGCCCTAGAGTTTGGGCCAGGCCTCTTCCCCGG
>NZ_CALLUR010000030.1:0-10822 GCF_938010445.1 uncultured Thermus sp. | reverse complement strand
TCGGCAAACTCCTGGGCCGCCTTGGCGCTGGCGAAGGCCAGAAGCTTGGCGTTCATGACCACCATCATCCTCTCCCCCCAGTAGAAGGTGGCCTGGCGGGCGGGGATGAGGCGCACGGTTTCCTGGGGCCTGGCGGGGTCGTAGGCTCCCCGGTCGGTCACGTAAAAGGTGGCCCCCTCCCCGTCCTTAAGCCCATGCACCCAGGCGTAGTTCACCATGCAGGCGATGCTCTCAAAGTGCAACGCCTCCACCACCTGCTTGGGATCGTGGGGGGCAGGCCGGGGCTTCTCAAAGGCAATCTGGCTGTAGGTCTGCTCAAAGAAGCCCTTGGGGAAGGTGCGGCCCCGCCACTGCCCTTCCGGGGTCTTGATGGGCATCTCACAGAAGGCGCACAGGGCCTCATCCCAGGGAATGGGCCGGTCGGGAACCCGCATCCCCCCAGCAGGGGCCGGGCTTTCCCCACCATGCCCCATGTGCTGGGCCAGAACCGGCCCTGCCACCACCAGTCCGCCCAAAGCCTTGAGCACCTCACGCCGGTTCCTCATAGAGCACCTCCATTAGCCAGGGGAGGCGTTCTCCCCTTGGGCCCAAAACCTGGTCCGGGGGGCCTTCTTGCAAAACCTCCCCCCCTTTCATGAGGAGGAGGCGGTCCGCCTTCATGGCCTCCTCCACGTGGTGCAGGGCGACGAGCACCGCCCCTTGCCCCTTCTCGCCCACCCAGGTCCAAAACCGCTCCCGGCCCTTGGGGTCTAGGGCCGCGGTGGGCTCGTCCAGAAGCCAGATGGGGGGATTACCCATAAGGCTTGCCGCCAGGGCCAGGCGCTGGCGCTGTCCTCCAGAGAGCTCCCCCACCCGCTTCCCCAAGAACGCCTCCAGGCCCATGCGCTCCAGGGCCTCCTCCAGGGCTTCCCGGCCCAGGCCCTTCACCCGCCTGGCCCCTTCCAGGACCTCGAGGACCCGCAGGTGGGGGAAAAGCCTGGGGTTTTGGGGCAGGTAGGCCCTAAGGGGCAAGGCCCCCGGGGCCCTGGGGGGGTGGCCCAGGAGGCTGGCCCGACCCCCATCGGGCCTAAGCCTTCCCGCCAGGAGGGCCAAGAGGGTGCTCTTGCCCGCCCCGTTGGGGCCGAGAAGCCCCACCACGCCCCCCGGCACCCTAAGGCCCACCCCCCTGAGCCTCCCCGCCTTGATCAGCCCCTCCGCCACCACCATAGGACGCCTCCCAAAAGGCCCAAGAAGGCCCATAGACCCCCAAACCTGGCCTCCCAAGCCACGGGGGCCGCCTGGGGATCGGCCAGGGCCACCAGCCTAAGCCCCGGCACCTGGGCCTCCGCGGCCTCCCAGAGGATGATCCCCGGGGAAAGGGCCAGGAGGGAAAGCTCGGGCTGCCGGGCAAGCAGAAGGGCAAAGCTCCCCGTGGGCAGGTGGGGGACCGGAAGGCCAGAGGCCCGGTCGTACCGGTTCCCCACCACCCGAGCCTTGGCCAAGGGATCGTCCACCAGGAGATCGTAGAGGTTGCCCCAAAAGGCGTTCCCCTCCACCTGGGCCGAGTTTCCCCCCTTCTCCCGGGTGATGCGCAAGGCGGTGCCGTTCTCCTGGAAGCCATTGCCCGCCACCCTCACCCGGGTGGCGTCCATTAGCACCAGGCCCAGGGTGTTTTCCGCAAAGAGGTTGCCCCGGACCTCGGTCCCCTGCTCGTCCTGGACCAAAAGCCCATAGCCCACGGGGCTTTTGTGGCCATAAAGCCGGTTTTCTCCTATCCGGTTCTCTGCCCCGTGCATCACCGCGTTGCCAATGCCGTTATTCCGGGACTCGTTGCCGGCCACCACCACCTGCCAGGAGAACATCACGTGGAAGCCGTAGCGCCCGTTGTCCTCGAGGCGATTCCCCACAATGCGCATCCCGGGGCTATACTCCACGTAAATGGCGTCCATATACCCCCTAAGCCAACCCCCCTCCACCCTGGCCCCAGGGCTCCCGTAGACCAAGACCCCTGGGGATTGGCCCAGGCCCTGGGCCTTCAGGCCCAGGATGGCCGCCCCCGGGGAGTCCTCCACCCGCACCGCGGTGGGAGCGCCTTCCACGGCCACATCCTCTAGGAGACAGCCCTCGCACCCCCTTAGGTAAAGGGCGGCATGGGGTTCAAAAAAATCCTCCTCAGGCCCTGCCCCCACCACCTTCAGCCCCCGCACCCGGATCCCCGGGGCCAAGAGGCTTAGGGTATGCCCCCCCTTCCCCCGTAGCACCGCCCCTTTTCCCTCCACCACCAGGTTGGGGGCGGTAAGGACCAAAGGCCCCTCCACCTCCCCCTGCAGGCGGAGTACCGGGGCCGCCCAGGCCGAGAGGAGGGCAAGGGCTAGGAGGGGGGGAAGAAACGCCCGCATCCTCCCCCAGGGTAAGAGGGGGGTATGGGACATTTGTACTTCACTTGCCGGGTTCCCTTCCCCGCCACCGCCTGGTACCCTAAGGGCGTGAAACCCCTCCTTTGGCCACGGAGTCTTGCCAGCGGTTTAACCCTCGTCGGCCTGCTCCTGGGCGGGGCCGCCTGGGCCCAGGCCCTGGCCACCCCCGGCTGGGTGCGCCTGGTACCCCCGGTGGTCAAGGACACCGCCGCCTACCTGACCCTGGAAAACCGCGGAAGCGCGCCCTTGCGCCTGGTGGGGGCGGAAACGGAGGTGGCCCAGCGGGTTTCCATCCACATGGATCACCGGGAGCACCGAGGGGGGCAGGTGGTCTTGGGCATGCGTCCGCTTCCTCACCTGGATATCCCCCCAAAGGGCAAGGTGGAGTTCCGCCCGGGGAAGTACCACCTCATGTTGGAAGGGCTTAGGCGCCCCCTGAAAGCCGGGGAAAAGGTGACCCTGGTCCTGAAGTTCCAAGACGGCAGCAGGCTTAAGGTGATCCTACCCGTGGAGATGCGATGAAGGCGAAACCCCTCGTGCCCATCCTGCTGGTTCTGGGCCTGGTGGCGGTGGCCTACCTCCTCCTGCCCAAGGGCTCCCATAGCTTCTACGGCACCCGGCTCTTAAACCCCAAGCCCGTGGACTTTGTCCTCGAGGGGCCCCAAGGCCCGGTGCGGCTTTCCGATTTCCAGGACAAGCTGGTCCTCATCTTTTTCGGCTACGTCCACTGCCCCGACGTCTGCCCCACCACCCTACTGGCCCTGAAGCGGGCCTACGAGGGCCTATCCCCCAAGGAGCAAGAAAGGGTGCAGGTGGTCTTCATCAGCGTGGACCCCGAGCGGGACACCCCGGGGGTCTCTGACCAGTACGCCAAAGCCTTTAACCCCAGCTTCCTAGGCCTCACGGGAAGCCCCGAGACCATCCAGGAGGTGGCCCGCACCTTCGGGGTCTATTACCAGAAAACCCAGTACCGGGGCCCCGGGGAGTACCTGGTGGACCACACGGCCACCACCTTTGTGGTAAAGGAGGGCCAGCTGGTCCTCCTCTTTAGCCCGGACAAGGTGGAGGAAACGGAGAAGGTGCTGGGGGACCTCCAAGCCCTGTTGTAAACTATCCCCATGGATTTTCTCAAGGATTTGTTGCAAAAGGTTTCCGAGAAGGCCCGTTCCGCTACCGGCGAGGTGGAGAAGCGCTTAATGGAGCTTCGGGAAAAGCTGGATCAGGACAAGGACGGCAAGCCCGACCTGGTGGAAAAAGCCCTTCAGGAAGCCCAGAAGGCCCTGGAGGAGGCCAAGGCCCGCCTGGCCGAGCTAGACCAGGATAAGGACGGCATCCCCGATAAGCTGAAGGAGCTTTCGGAGAAAGCCGCCCAGGCCGCCGAAGCCGCCAAGGCCAAGGCGGAGGAAGCCGCCCGCCTCCTTAAGGAACGCCTGGGCAAGGGGGATTCCCCCTCCTAACCCCCAGGAAGGGTTCAGCCTAGGGCCACGTCCAAGGCCATCATGAGGGCGAAGCCCGTCATCACCCCAAAGGTGGCGATGTCCCCGTTGCCCTCCGCCTGGCTTTCCGGAATGACCTCCTCCACGATCACGAAAACCATGGCTCCTGCCGCCAGGGCCATGAGGTAGGGCAATAGGTAAAGCATCTGCGTGACCAAAAGGGCTCCCAACAAGGCCCCAAGGGGCTCCACGACGGCGGACAGCTGGCCGTAAAACCAAGCCTTTGCCGCCGGGATACCTGCCCGCCTTAGGGGCCAGGCCACCGCCAACCCCTCCGGCAGGTTCTGCAGGCCGATGCCCACCGCCAAGGCCATAGCCCCACCCAAGGTGGCGGCTCCCGTAGGGTCCAACCCCGCAGCCCCAAAGGCCACCCCCACCGCCAGGCCCTCGGGGAAGTTGTGGAGGGTGATGGCCAGGATCAGGAGGGTGGTGCGCCGCCACAAGGTACGAATCCCCTCCTCCTGCGCCCCTGGCCCCAGGTGCACATGGGGAAGGAAGCGGTCCAGGAGGCGCAACAAAGCCCCACCCAGCAGGAAGCCCACCACCGCAGGCACCCAAGGAACCAGGCCCTGAGCCTCGGCCATCTCCATACCTGGAAGGAGGAGGGAAAAGACGCTGGCCGCCAGCATCACCCCGGCGGCGAAACCCAGCATGCCGTCCAGAAGCTTGCGGCTGGGCTCCTGCGTCAGGAACACGCTGGCGGCCCCTACCGCGGTGAGCCCCCAGGTGAAGAGCCCTCCCCAGAGGGCATAGAGGAAAACCGGGGTTTCCATGGGCCTTATTTTAGGCATACCTAAACCCGCAGGCAACCCCGCCTTGGAGTATCCTGAGGTAAGGTATGCTGGAGAAGCTTGCGCGCCTAGAAGAGGAATACCGGGAGCTGGAAGCGCTCCTTGCCGACCCTGAGGTCCTCAGGGACCAGAAGCGCTACCAGGCCCTCTCCCGGCGGTATGCGGAGATGGGGGAGGTGATCGCCCTCATCCGGGAGTACCGGAAGGTGCTGGAGGACTTGGAGGGGGTGGAGGGCCTCCTCGAGGACCCCGAGCTCAAGGAGGTGGCCAAGGCGGAGAAGGAAGCCCTCCTGGTTCGCAAGGCGGAGCTGGAAAAGGAGCTGGAGCGGCATCTCTTGCCCAAAGACCCCCTGGACGAGCGGGACGCCATCCTGGAGATCCGGGCCGGCACCGGCGGCGAGGAGGCCGCCCTTTTCGCCCGGGACCTTTTGGAGATGTACCTGCGCTTCGCCCAGGAGATGGGGTTTGAAACCGAGATCCTGGATTCCCACCCCACCGACCTGGGTGGCTTCTCCAAGGTCATCGTGGAAATCCGCGGCCCTGGGGCCTACGGCACCTTCAAGTACGAAAGCGGGGTCCACCGGGTGCAACGGGTCCCCGCCACGGAAACCCAGGGGCGGATCCACACCTCCACGGCCACGGTGGCGGTGTTGCCCAAGGCGGAGGAGTCCGACTTCCAGCTCAACATGGACGAAATCCGCATTGACGTGATGCGGGCCTCGGGGCCCGGGGGCCAGGGGGTCAACACCACGGATAGCGCCGTGCGGGTGGTGCACCTGCCCACGGGGATCACGGTCACCTGCCAGGACTCCCGCAGCCAGATCAAGAACCGGGAGAAGGCCCTCATGATCCTAAGGAGCCGCCTTTTGGAGATCAAACGGGCGGAAGAGGCGGAACGGCTCCGTCAGACCCGCCTGGCCCAGATCGGTACCGGGGAGCGCTCGGAGAAGATCCGCACCTACAACTTCCCCCAGTCCCGGGTCACGGACCACCGCATCGGCTTCACCACCCACGACCTCGAGGGCGTCCTCTCGGGAAACCTCCAGCCTCTTCTGGAAGCCCTCAAACGGGCCGACCAGGAAAGGCAGCTGGAGGCCTTGACGGAAGCGTGATGCGCCGCGAGATCCTGGTGGTGGCGGCCATCCTCTTGGACCGCCAAGGCCGGGTCCTCCTGGTGGGCAACGACTGGGGCCGGCGGGGCCTGGTGCGCTACACCCTCCCCGGGGGCACGGTGGAGCCTGGGGAAACGGTATTGGAAGCCCTGGTGCGGGAGGTGCAGGAGGAAACGGGCCTCAGGGTGAAGACCATTGAGCACCTGGCCTACGCCATCCAGGTGGAGGACCGCCGCAAGAACGAACGCACCCTGGCCATGGCCTTTCGGGCCAGCTACGAGGGGCTCCTGAACCCCAGGGATCCCGACGGCCACATCGTGGAAGCCCGGTTCTTCACCCCCGAGGAGGTGACGGCCAAGCTTTCCGGCCACCGCCCCCTCCTGGAGCCCCTTTTGGACTACCTCGGAGGGGAACGGGGCCGGTTTTACGCCTACACCGGCTGGGGCCAGCCCGGGGTGAGGGTCTAAGGCCCCAGTTTGCGCCTAAGGTAAGCGGTTAGCTCCTCTATGGCCTTCCTCAGGGCCCGTTGTTCTTCCACAAGGGCCTCGAGGGGGTCCTTGGGCCCCTCGGGCGCGGAGAGGGTCTTGAAAAGCAGGGTGGGGTTGCCGCACCTGGGGCAGGTAAGGCCCGCGGGGCGGACCGAGGGAGCGTAGAAAATCCGGGACCGGCAGCGAGGGCAAAGGAGGTATTTGGCCCCCAAGGCCTCCCCCTTGCGCACCGCCTCCTCCAGCTCCAGGGCTTCCTCCCGGGGGAAGCCCAGGAAAAAATCCTCTCCTGCCTGCACCAGGCCCACCTCCTCCCGGGTGGGCTTTAGCTCCCCTTGTCCCCCTTGGGGCGTTTCCCAGGTAAACCCATTCCAGCGGAAATGGCGAAGGTGCTTTTTCCCCTGAAGGTCCTCAATCTCCACGATGAGCTGGAGGGTGGGGTCCTTGGGGTAGTAGTAAAACCGCACCGCCTGCACCCCGGAAAGGCTCTTGGTGCGGGGCAGGGTGTAGGTCAAAGGCCCCTCCCCTTTGGCTGGGTAGCCCACCAGGCGCTCCAGGTCATAGAGGGTGAGACCGGGGCGCTCCATGTCCCCGAAGAGAAGGCTTTCCACATAGCGAAAAGCCGTGGCAAGATCGGGGCCTTGTCCCTGGCCAGGGCTGGGGTCCATGGGTTCAGTCTACCCTGGAGGACCCTCGTGGGGGTAGACCCCACCCCTAAGGCCAGGTGACGCAATAAGGCTTAAGGACCGCCAAGCGCCCACCCCCATATTGGGAAAGCCAGGCCTCCTGCACCCCCCTTTCCGGCCAGAGGTAGTCCACCACCAAGGGGGCATCCTCATCCCGGGCCCCACCCAGGTTCCAGGGCCCAGCCTCCCGGCCCACGGGACGGAAATGATCCGGCCCGTAGCCATCCTGGCTTCCCACCAGGACATAGAAGCAAACCTGCTGGCCGGGCTTGGGGTTAAAGTGCCTTTTTTCCAGCTGCACGATCACCTGCTTGTCGGCGGGGTTACTGCTCACCAGGATGCCCTCGGCGGTATCGGTGCCGTCCGGAAAGCCCACCCGCTGGCCGTACTGGGGCCAACCCGCGGCCTTCAGGAAAAGGTCCCAAGGGTGCTCCGGATGGAAGGCCACCTTAGCCCCTTTGGCGAACGTGTCGGTCCGGCCTCCCTCCTTAAAGTCCAGGTAGATGTTGAGGAGCTGGTGGCTGAAGCCCGCCGGGGCCCCCCAGGGGTTGGTCATCTCCGCAAAGGTGAAGACGAAGGTGTAGAGATGGTCGCTATCCAGAATGCGCATCTCCAGGAGATCAAAAAGGCCCTTAAAAGGCGCGAAGGCGGCCTCCTTGGGATAGGTGTAGGTGCCGGGGCCGTGCTCGTCGCCCTCGGGGTCTGGGATGCGCAACACCTCCTTGCCCTCGAGGCGCCTGGGCAGGCTTAAGGCCAAAGGTGCCCCGTTGGGGGCGAAGTCCAAAACGCGCCCGCCCTTCTCCAGTACCAAGGCCAACCGTACCGTGTCCCCGGCCTCCACCTTGAGGGTGGTATAGGGAAGGCGAAGCTCCAAAACCTCCCCCACCCAAGCCCGCCTTCCCGAAAGGTCCGCTGGGGAGCTGGCCAGAACCCAGCTGCCCTCCCGGTAGGCGTAGCGCACCAACACCCCTTGCCCCTCCTTAACCTGGTCTAGGTCCAAGGTGATCCGCTGTTGCAGGGGAAATCCCAGGGAAACCTGCAGGCCCTCGGGAAAGGCGGCACCCCCTTCCCCTCCAGGCTGGGTGGCGTAGACGTGCAGGCGGAACCCTTGGCCCACCAGGTCCCGGGCCTTGACCCCATCCCGCAGGTCCACCCGCAGGTACACGTTGGCCTCATCAAAACCCAAGTAAACCCCCTGGATGAGGTCGTCGGGGGTCTGCATGGCGGCCCCCTCGGGATCCGGCAGGTAGGCCACCCCCTCCCACTCCCCAGGGGTCACCTGGCCGTCCAAGGTGGGCTTCACCCGGCCTGGCGTTCCTTGGGGAGAAACCGGGGGTCGCACGGCGATGAAGAGCTCCTCCGGGGCCTGCCTTCCCAAAGTCTGGTACACCGCCCTGAGAAGGCTCCGGAAGGCCTCGTCAAAGGGGGCGTGGTTGGGAAAGGCGGTGTCCTGGCCGTACCACCAGAACCAGTCCGAGGCCTGGGCCGCATAGAGGAGGGCCATGGCCCTCTCCACCACCTTAGGGTCCCCTCCGGCCTCCCGGTAGGCCATCACCGCCTGCCGGGCCCGGCTTAGGCGGTCCCAGGCCTCGTTTTCCTCCGGTTCCCCCGCCCACATGGCAAAATCCCCTGCCCAACCCCCGGTGCCCAGCCGGGCCAAGGGCAAGGAGGGCTCTTGGGCCACCTCCGAAAAGAGGACGGTCTTCAGGGTACCCTTAGCCTGCTCTTCAACAAGGCGCCGGTAGAGGAGGCGGCGGAAGTCGTTGCCGTTATTGGGGTAGTTTTCCCAGGCGTTTTCCCCATCTAGGGCAAGGGTGAGCACCGCGTTGGGGTTATCCCCAATCACCTGGCGGCGGATCTCCAGAAGGGCGGCGATAAGGTCCTCCACCGCCCGTTCGGCAGGCATCTGGCTGTAGCTGAAACCAATGCGGTCGGAAAGGTCCCGGTGGCGGAAGAAAAGGACCACCCGCTGGCCCTGCTTCTCCACGTGGTAGGTCCGGGTCAGGGTGAGGGGGGTCACGGGTACCCCGCTTTTGCCCAGGATGGCCTCATCGGTCACCAGGAAGCCGATGCCCTCCTCCGCATAGAGCTCCGCCGCCTTTTGGCTTACCGCACCCTCGGGTGGCCACATCCCGCTAGGCCTCTGGCCAAAAAGGGCTTGGAAATAGGCCTTCCCCGCCCGCACCTGCCAGGCGGCATCCTCAGGCCAAGCGATGGGCTCCTTGGGTAGGGCCAAAGCAGGATTGGATTCCCGGATGGCCTCCTTGTCCAGGAGGATGGGCAGGATGGGGTGGTAGTAGGGGGTGGTGATGAGATCCACCTGGCCCCGTTGCCAAAGCTCCTTGTGCAGGGGCAGGATGGTGGCCATGATCTCCAGGTGCTTTTCCAGCACGTAGTTCACATCCTCCTGGGTGAAGCCCCGGTCCTGCTGGTAAAGGGCCTGGAGCCTGGGGTCTTGGCCTATGTAGTCCACGTTGATCCAGTACAGGTTCCAAAGGAGGCGCAGGTCCTGAAGGTCCTGCTCCGCAAAAGGCTCCCCCCTCGCCCTCTTGGCCTGGAGCTCCCGGTAGCGGGGGCTTTTCTCTATGAAGCGGGGGTTGATGTCAAAGAAACGCTGGACGATAAAGGCCTTTTCCTCAGGGGTAAGGGCGGCAACCGGTTTCTCGGAAAGCCGCCAGTAGGCGTCCTTGGCCTTGCCGGAAAGGTAGTCCTCTATCTGCTTGAGAAGGGTGGAGGTAAGGTCAAAGGTCACCTTGATCCCAGGAAACTCCTTAAGCACCTGGGCCATCCAAGGGTAGCTGTTCACCCCGTGGACCCGCACCCAAGGTTCCTCGTACTGCCCCGTCAAGGGGTTCTCGTAGGGTGGCTGGTGCTGGTGCCAAAGGATGGCCACCCGCAAGGGCTGGGCTAAGGCCAAGGGCCATAGGAGAGCCAGACTCCAAAGGATCCGCTTCATTCCCTCACCCCCTCGAGAACCTCGTGGAAGAGGTTCCAGCGGTTCGGCGCCCGGATTTTACCCTAGGCCCACCCGGTCCATAATGGACTCATGTCCCTCCTCTTCACCCCCTTGGACCTAAGAAGCGTCAGGCTGAAAAACCGCCTAGCCATGTCCCCCATGTGCCAGTACTCCGCCACCCTGGAAGGCATGGTCACGGACTGGCACCTCCTCCACTACCCCACCCGGGCCCTGGGAGGCGTGGGCCTCATCCTGGTGGAGGCCACCGCCGTGGAGCCCATAGGCCGCATCAGCCCCCATGACCTGGGCATCTGGTCGGAGGAGCACCTTCCGGGCCTTCAGGAGCTTGCCCGAAGGATCCGGGACGCGGGAGCGGTGCCCGGCATCCAGCTGGCCCACGCCGGGCGTAAAGCCGGGACCAGCAGGCCTTGGGAAGGGGGGAAGCCCTTGGGCTGGCGGGTGGTGGGGCCAAGCCCCCTCCCCTACGACGAGGGGTATCCCGTACCCGAACCCTTGGACGAGGCGGGAATGGAACGGATTCTCACGGCCTTCGTGGAAGGGGCCAAGCGGGCCCTAAGGGCGGGTTTCCAGGTGATTGAGCTCCACATGGCCCATGGCTACCTGCTCTCCTCCTTCCTCTCCCCTCTTTCCAACCAGCGCACGGATGCCTATGGGGGCAGCCTGGAAAACCGCATGCGCTTTCCCCTCAGGGTGGCCCAGGCGGTACGGGAGGTGGTGCCCAAGGAGCTTCCCCTTTTGGTGCGGGTCTCCGCCACCGACTGGGGGGAAGGGGGGTGGGGCCTTCAGGACACCCTGGCCTTCGCCCAAAGGCTTAAGGGGATAGGGGTGGACCTCTTGGACTGCTCCTCGGGCGGGGTGGTGCCCAAGGTGCGGATCCCC